>NZ_JBEZFT010000022.1:0-93820 GCF_040649595.1 Kribbella sp. NPDC048915
TCGAGACTTGGGTAAGCAGCGCCGATTCTGGACACCCTCGCCCGTGCCGTCACGCATCCACGCCGGACACCAATCCCCGTGCATCAATCATCTAGTGTGGGCTGCATGCTTGCTGCCTACGCCGCGAAGTTCGATGCCGAGAACCCGGTTGCCGCGCTGGAGGTGGGGGAGCGGCCCGAACCCGACGCGCCCGAGGGCTGGGTGACGATCGACGTCCGGGCCACCGCGCTCAACCACCACGACCTGTGGTCGCTGAAGGGCGTCGGGCTGGCCGAGCAAAGCCTGCCGATGATCCTCGGCTGCGACGCGGCGGGCGTCGACCCGGACGGCAACGAGGTCGTCGTGCACGCGGTGATCTCGGACCCGTCATGGCGCGGCGACGAGACCCTCGACCCGAAGCGGTCGCTGTTGAGCGAGCGGTACCCGGGCACGCTCGCGCAGCGGGTCGCCGTACCGGCGCACAACGTCGTACCGAAGCCGGCCGGGATGAGCTTCGAGGAGGCGGCGTGCCTGCCGACGGCATGGTTGACGGCGTACCGGATGCTGTTCACGCAGTCGGGGCTCAAGCCGGGGGACACCGTGCTGGTACAGGGCGCCGGCGGTGGTGTCGCGACCGCACTGATCACGCTGGCGCGGGCCGCGGGCATCCGGGTGTGGGCGACCAGCCGGGACGAGGGTAAGCGCGCGAAGGCGCTGGAGATCGGCGCGCACGATGTGTTCGAATCCGGCGCTCGGCTGCCGCAGCGCGTCGACGCCGTGATGGAGACGGTCGGGCAGGCGACCTGGTCGCATTCGCTGAAGTCGCTGAAGCAGGGCGGCACGCTGGTGATCTCCGGCGCGACCAGCGGGCAGGCGCCGAAGTCGGCCGAGCTGAACCGGATCTTCTTCCTGCAGCTGCGGGTGCAGGGTTCGACGATGGGGACCCGGACCGAGCTGGCCGAGCTGGTCCAGTTCATGGCGAACGCCGGGATCTCGCCGCACATCGACACGGTGCTGCCGCTGACCGAAGCGCGGACCGGGTTCGAGAAGATGAACGCGGGCGACGTGTTCGGCAAGATCGTCTTTACTGTCTGAGTGCAACCGCCTGAGATTCGCCCGGTCACCGCTGACGAGGCGGTGGCCGCGGCCTGGTGTCACCTGCTCTGCTGGCGGGAGGCGTACGCCGGTCTCGTCCCGGACGACCTGCTGCTTGAGCGTACGTCGGACATCGATCGCCGGATCTCGCGCTGGACGACCCCGCTCGGGCCGGGGCGGCAGCGGTGGATCGCGCTGAACCCGGATCCGGACGCGCCGGTGCAGGATCGGGTCGCCGGGTTCATCGGCGTCGGGCCGGGGCGGGACGAGGACGCGCCGGTGCCGTTCGAGCTGGAGGCGATCTACACCCGGCGGGCGTTCTGGCAGACCGGTCTCGGCAGCCGCCTGCTGGACGTTGCCGTTGGCAAGCAGCCGGCGTTCCTCTGGGTCTTCGAGGCCAACGAGCGGGCCCTCGCCTTCTACCGCCGGCACGGTTTCGAACCCGACGGCACCGGCAAGCACGACCCGTACTTCGACCTCTGGGAGATCCGCCTGGTACGCGGTTAGTGCCAGCGGCACCGTTGTGACAGGTCAACAGGCCGACGTTGCACGGCTGAAACATTCGCGTCGCACCGGGGCAACGCGACCACGTCACTCTGTTCCTACCGATCCGCCCGATCGTCTGAGGAGCAGGAGCCCATGAGGCCTACATTGACAGTGATCGTTGACCCGGCCGACCGCTGGATGACGAAGGCTGCATGTATCGGGCAGGCGCCGTCGTACGACGAGAACGCCAGCCACTGGGAACAGCGCAAGGCGCAGGCGGTCTGCCTGACGGCCTGCCCGGTCATCGACGAATGCCGGGAATGGGCCCGCCGCACCAAGTTCACCGGCACCGCCGCGGGGGAGAAGTTCCTGTCCGGCCGGCGTCGCGGCCGTCCCGGTCCGCAGGAACGCCGCAACCGCCCGGCCGCCAACCTCCCGGACCAGCAGGCCAGCTGACGGTCGTCAGCGGGTTGGCGCGGGTCGTTCACCCAGCCACTGCTCGGCGTCCCAGGCGACGAACCGCTCCACCTCGGTGAAGCCGAGCTTGGCCGCCAGGCGCAGCGACGCGGTGTTGGCGGTCTGGGTCGCCAGGACGACCGGCTCGCCGGGGAGCACCTCGTCCAACCAGTTGAGCGCGGCCGAGCATGCCTCGGCGGCGTACCCTTGTCCCCAGCTGTGCGGCAGGAACAGATATCCGAGATCGACCTTCCCGGCCGCGGCCGAGCGACGATCCGCCGGCGCGCGCCGGAGCAGTACCTGGCCGATCATCGACCCGTCGAGCTCGACCACGAAACTTCCCGGTGACTGGCCAGGAACCTCCGGCAGCTTCTCCTCCAACTCGGCCCGGTCGTGCGGCCCGCCGAGGTAGGTGTGAACCTCCGCCGAGGCGAGCAGTTCGATGACGGTCGGCCGGTCCCGCGCCTCGGGTCCGCGCAGGACCAGGCGCTCGGTCCGGATCGGTTCAGGCGGCCACGTGACGGATCCCAGGTCGTCCACCTGGGCACGCTAGCAGGCGGTCAGACCTCGACCAGTTCGCGGTCGGTGGCCGGCTCCGGAACGGTACGGCGGAACGGGGCCGTGATCGTCGGGATCAGCTGGTGGCGGTTGTGGATCGCTGCGGCGATCGCGAGCGCCAGGTAGATCGCGCTGATCACGTAGCGACCGGTTTGACCCGGCACGGCGAACTGCACCGCGAACAGACCCAGCAGCGTCCAGGCCGCCCAGCGCGGGAAGCGCAGGTTGAGCAGGATCGCGATGCCGAGCACCGTCTGCGTCGCGGTCAGCAGGAACTCCTCGATCTGCCGTCCGTCCAGATGCAGAGCGGCCCCGCCGCCACCGATGCCGTACGCGATCGGCAGGCTGCCGATCAGCAGCGTCCACTGGTTCACCTTCGCCGAGATCAGCAGACCGAGGGCTGCGGCGCCTTTGCCCCGCCAGGCGAACAGCAGCGCGACGATGAACTCCGGTGCCTCGGACGCCAGCGGCGCCAGCCACTGCACCAGCAGGAACTGGTCGACCCCGAGCGCGTGACCGCCCGCCACGAGCGAGTCCGCGAACGGCTCGGCCGACGCCAGGATCACCCCGGCGGAGAGCAGGAACATCGCCACCACGACCGACCGGCGCTGGTGCTTCGGGAGCGCGCCGATAGTCGCGGCCGGCCCGATCAGGTCCGGCTCCTCGTCGTGCTCCGACGTCGCGGCGCGGTACAGGTAGAAGGCGAAGAACGCGAGCAGCAGGATGCCCAGCAGCAGATGGATCTCGCCGGTCACCGGGATCACGAACGCGACCACACCGGCGACCGCGAGGAACCCCAGTTCACGGCGGTAGTCGCTCTCGAGCACGAGTGTCTTCACGGTGCGCCCGCTGCGGCGCGCGGCGACGTACAGGCCGATCAGGACGACGCTGGACCAGCCGAGGCCGAGCAGCAGCCGGTTCGAGCCGGTCATGTTGGCGGCGGCGAACTGGACGTACTCCGGGTTCGAGCCGGCGGTGTGCGCGAAGTAGAGGTCCACCGCGTACTCCGGCAGAACCGCGATGACCGCGAGCACCGCGATCGCCAGACCGCCCGCGATGTCCACCTCCGCCGCCTCGGCCGCCCACGCCAGCACGAACGACGCGGCGACGACCGCGAGGCCGAAGATCAGGATCGAGGGGAGGGCCGGTGGATGGGTGCCGGTGACGCGCAGGACGACCGCGGGGATCGCCGCCGCGAGCAGCATCAGCACAGGGCGGACGGCTCGGAACATGGTTCCAGCCTGCCAGCGTTTTGATACTTTCGCAATTGCGAAAGTATGAGACCGTCGTCACCACGGCACGCCGGACTGCCGGAAGACTCCTCCAGCGGTCACAATGTCAGCGCGATGACCAACCCTGAACCGACGAAGGCGCAGCTCGAATCCGCCGCGGGCACCTTCGCCATGCTCTCCGCTCCGGTCCGGTTACACCTCGTGTCGCTGGCCGCCCAGGGCGAGTACGACGTCGGCACCCTGGCGGAACGGGTCGGCGTGAGTATCGCCACCGCGAGCCAGCACCTCGGCAAACTCCGCCTGGCCGGCATCATCACCGCCCGCCGCGAAGGCCGCCGCCACATCTACACCGTCGACGACCCGCACGTCCTCAACCTCGTCGACCAGATCTTCGAACACATCGCCCCCGACGGCTCCCTGGCCCCGGATCCGCCCCGCCGGACCCGCCCACCGCATACGGACTGAGGCCGCGCGTACCTCCAGGTATGCAGAACCCCCTGAATCAGGGCCGCCGAGCCCCGTTTCGGGCACTTGTGCATACCCGGAGGTTCACAACACGTGCTGGCGAACGACAGGGCGGACTCGGGCTCGTCGAGGCAGTAGAAGCCCTCGCGGACGAAGCGGTTGTTGATCAGGCTCAGGAAGCTCTCGCCGTGGCTCATCTCGTGGAAGACGGGCTCGGGCGGGCCGGAGGTCTTCGGGTTGCGCTCGAGGTAGCTGTAGAAGCCGTGCATCGTCTCCGCGCGGAGGAAGAAGCCCGCACGTTTGCCGCCGATGCCGCGGGTGAGGAGCAGCTCGTCGGCGAGGGACGACTCGGTGACGCGGGTGGTCAGTCGGGCGCCGGTGGAGCCGCCTTCAGGAGACATCCCGAAAGCAACGGCGATCGCCTCGACCAGCGTGGACTTGCCGGTGCCGTTCTCGCCGACCAGGAACGTGACACCGGGGTCGAGATCGAGCCCGTCCGTCAGCAACTGACGGACGGCGGGGATCGTGTGCGGCCACTGCCCGGACAAGCGAATGCCCTCCGCCGCGGCGACCCGGCGTACGGGATGCGTGGCGAAGGGCATTCACTCAGGCTAGGACCTAGTCGTCCTCGTCGTCCAAGCGGGCGAGCCAGGTGGCGAAGCGCTCGATCGGCGTCTCGAACTCCGGGTTCAGGTCGACGAACTCGCGCAGGCGCTCGGCGACGAAGGCGAGGGAGACTTCTTCCTCGCCTCGTCGCTTCTCGAGCTCCTCGATGCCGCGGTCGGTGAAGTACATGTCAGCTGAACGCCTGCTTCAGCAGCGTCGCCTGCTCGGCCACGTGCACGCCGTGCGACCCGACCGCCGGGGCGGACATGGCCGGCCGGGACACCCGGTAGAACGGCTTGCCGCCCAGGTGCTCGGTCAGGTTCAGCGCCATGAACGGCCACGGACCCTGGTTGGCCGGCTCGTCCTGGACCCAGCGGATCTCGCCGGCGTTCGGGTACTTCGCCAGCTCGGCCACGATCTCCTCGTGCGCCAGCGGGTACAGCTGCTCGACGCGGAGGATCGCGGTGCTGATCTTGTCCGGCTCGACCTTCTTGCGCTCCGCGAACAGGTCGTACGCGATCCGGCCCGAGCAGAGGATGACCCGCTCGACGGCGGCCGCGTTCTCCTCGGCCGCGGCGTCGCCGAGCACCGGCCGGAAGGTGCCGTGGGTCAGCTCCTCCGGCATCGACACCGCCTCCTTGCGCCGGAGCAGCTGCTTCGGCGTGAAGACGATCATCGGGACGTGCTCCTCGCCGAGCGTGTGCCGGCGCAGCAGGTGGAAGTACGACGCCGGCGTCGACGGCTGCGCGACGGTCATCGCGTTCTCGGCGCACAGCTGCAGGAACCGCTCGATCCGGGCCGACGTGTGGTCCGGGCCCTGGCCCTCGTAGCCGTGCGGCAGCAGCAGCACGACGCCGGACTTCTGCCCCCACTTCGCCTCACCGGACGAGATGTACTCGTCGATGACCGACTGGGCGCCGTTCACGAAGTCGCCGAACTGCGCCTCCCACAGGGTCAGCGCCTCCGGCCGCGCGACCGAGTACCCGTACTCGAACCCGAGCGCGGCGTACTCGCTGAGCAGCGAGTCGTAGACGTAGAAGTTGCCCTGGTTGCCCTCGTCCAGGTGCTGCAGCGGGACGTAGTCCTGCCCGTTGACCCGGTCGATGATCGCGGCGAACCGCTGCACGAACGTGCCGCGGCGGCTGTCCTGACCGGCGAGCCGGACCGGACGCCCGTCGAGCAGCAGGGAACCGAATGCGGTGATCTCGGCGCTCGCCCAGTCCAGTGGGCCCTCGGTGATCGCGTGCGCCCGGCGCTGCAGCTGCGGCTGCACCTTCGGGTGCACCGTGAAGCCCTCGGGCAGCGTGGTGTACGCGTCGGCGACCTTCTTCAGCACCTCGCGGCTGATCGCGGTCGCGTCCGGGCCCTCCGGCTTGTCCGGGTACACCGGCACGGTCACGTACGGCGCCGGCGTGTCGGGCTCGTTCTTCGCGTCCCGGACCTCGGCGAACACTCGCTCGAGCCGCTGCTGGAAGTCCTGCATGGCCTGCTCGGCCTCTTCGATCGTGATGTCGCCACGACCGATCAGGGCCTCGGTGTACAGCTTGCGGACCGAGCGCTTCTGCTCGATCAGGTCGTACATCAGCGGCTGGGTGAAGCTCGGGTCGTCACCCTCGTTGTGACCGCGGCGGCGGTAGCAGACCAGGTCGATGACGACGTCCTTGTTGAACGCCTGGCGGTACTCGAAGGCGAGGTCCGCGACCCGGATGCAGGCCTCGGGGTCGTCGCCGTTCACGTGGAAGATCGGCGCCTGCACCATCCGCGCGACGTCGGTGGAGTACATCGACGAGCGCGACGAGGCCGGCGAGGTGGTGAAGCCGACCTGGTTGTTCACGATCACGTGGATCGTGCCGCCGGTGCGGTACCCGCGCAGCTGGGACAGGTTCAGCGTCTCCGCGACCACGCCCTGGCCGGCGAACGCCGCGTCACCGTGGACGAGCACCGGCAGCACCGGGAACGCGGCGCCGCGGTCGAGGATGTCCTGCTTGGCCCGGACGATGCCCTCGAGGACCGGGTCGACGGTCTCCAGGTGCGACGGGTTGGCCGCCACCGACACCTTGATCTTGTCGCCGAACTCGGAGACGAACTCGCCCTCCGCGCCCAGGTGGTACTTGACGTCGCCGGAGCCCTGCACGGTCCGCGGGTCGATGTTGCCCTCGAACTCGCGGAAGATCTGGCCGTACGACTTGCCGACGATGTTCGCCAGCACGTTCAGCCGGCCGCGGTGCGCCATCCCGATCGCGACCTCGTCCAAACCGGCGCCGGCCGCCTCCTCGCAGAGCTCGTCGAGCAGCGGGATCGTGGTCTCCGCGCCCTCGAGCGAGAACCGGCGCTGACCGACGTACTTGGTCTGCAGGAAGGTCTCGAACGCCTCGGCCTCGTTCAGCTTGGCCAGGATCCGCAGCTGCTCCTCGCGCGGCGGCTTGGTGTGCGGCCGCTCGACCCGCTCCTGGATCCACTTGCGCTGCTCGGGGTCCTGGATGTGCATGTACTCGATACCGGTGGTCCGGCAGTACGAGTCGCGGAGGATGCCGAGGATCTCGCGGAGCTTCATGAACCGCCGGTCGCCGCCGCCGAACGAGCCGGTGGCGAACTCGCGGTCGAGGTCCCACAGCGTCAGGCCGTGGGTGGCGACGTCCAGGTCCGGGTGGCTGCGCTGCTTGTACTCCAGCGGGTCGGTGTCGGCCATGATGTGGCCGCGCACCCGGTACGCGTGGATCAGCTCGAGGACGCGGGCCTGCTTGCTGATGTCCTCCTCGTGGCTGTGCGGGAGGTCGGCGGCCCAGCGGATCGGCTCGTACGGGATCCGCAGGCTCTGGAAGATCTCGTCGTAGAAACCGTCCTCGCCGAGCAGCAGCTGGTGGATCCGGCGCAGGAACTCACCCGACTGAGCGCCCTGGATGATCCGGTGGTCGTACGTCGAGGTCAGCGTCATCACCTTGCTGACCGCGAGCTTGGCCATCGTCTCCTCGGCTGCGCCCTGGTACTCCGGCGGGTACTCCATCGCGCCGACGCCGATGATGCAGCCCTGGCCGGTCATCAGCCGCGGCACCGAGTGCTGGGTGCCGATCGTGCCGGGGTTGGTCAGGCTGATCGTGGTGCCCTGGAAGTCCGGCAGCGCCAGCTTGTTGTCGCGGGCCCGGCGGACGATCTCCTCGTAGGCCATCCAGAAATCGGCGAAGTTCATCGTCTCGGCGGCCTTGATCGACGGCACCAGCAGCTGCCGGGTGCCGTCCGGCTTCTTCATGTCGATGGCCAGACCGAGGTTGATGTGCGCCGGCTTGACCAGGGTCGGCTTGCCGTCGGTCTCGTCGTACGACGCGTTCATGTCCGGCAGCGTCTTCAGCGCCCGGACCAGCGCCCAGCCGATCAGGTGCGTGAACGACACCTTGCCGCCGCGGGCGCGCTTGAGGTGGTTGTTGATGACGATCCGGTTGTCGATCAGCAACTTGACCGGCACCTGGCGGACGCTCGTCGCGGTGGGGACCGTCAGGCTGGTCTCCATGTTCTGCGCGGTCCGGGCCGGGGCGCCGCGGAGGATCAGCCGCTCGCTGTCCGAGGCGGTCGCGGGAGCGGGCTTGGGCTGCGCGCTGGGCGGCTGGTTCACCGTGCCTCCGGTCGGGGCGCCGGACTGCGCCGGGGTCTGCTTCGCGGCCGGCTGCGCAGCGGCCGGGGTCGCCTTGGTGTCGGCCGTGGTCTTCGGCTGGGCCGGAGCGGCCGGCTGGGCGGCGGCCTGGGCCGGGGTCGGCTGCTGCGCGGCGGTGGTGGCCGCGGGCGCGCTCGAGGCCGGGGCAGCCGGCGCCGTACCGCGGCTCGGCGCCTCGGGAGTCTTGTTGTCGGACACCTCGTCCGGCCGGGGAGCGTCGGCCGGGGTGGTCGTCACCGGCGCCGCGTCACCTGGCTTGTACGTCTTGAAGAAGTCCAACCACGCCGGATCCACCGACTTCGGGTCCTGCAGGTACTTCTCGTACTGTTCGTCGACCAGCCATTCGTTCGCACCGAAGGCTGCTAGGGGATTGGTGTCTGATGGCTCGGTGGCCACTTGGCAGTTCGCCTCTTCCGATTTCGGGTCCGGTACCACGGGTTGGTTAATGCTGATGTTATGGGTGGTGCCCCAAGCAAAGGCTAATAGCACCCGGACCACTTCCACAGCCGGGGACCATCGGACCAGTGTGTCGAGTGGTCGGGCTCTCGGGGCCCGCCGTTCCGTGCCCTGAAACACTGCCCACGAAGGTGTTTCAGCTCACTTGCCGTCGGCATGCGTCCACTCGCCGCCGATCGCCGTCGGCGTCGCTGCGGGACGCCTTGCAGATGTGGGGTTCCGGCCGTCTTCCGGGGGTGATGCGGCCGCGGCCGTGAGCGTGGCTGGCCACTGTATGCAGTGGATTGCTTGCTGTTCGTTATGGGTAGGACCCTGCGGAAGTGTGTCCAATGTCACGCTCGAAATCAGTCCACCTGGGCATGATTGGCCTTCAGCGCTCGCTGCGCCTCCGGGCCGGCGTCAGACCGGACCAGGTCCCGTCGTCGGGGTATGTGTCAGTTCGACAGGACGTATCCGCCCGCTGGTGCCGGTCAGCGCGACGGTTGAGCGTAAGGATGCCCGCACCGACCGGACACGTCCTGTTGAGATGACCCACTTGGATGGTCCGGGGGAGGCGCGGTGCACGCTGAGTGAGGGCATACTGACGAGATGGCGTTGACGGATGAGGCGATCGTCAAGATCAAGGGGATGATCACCTCGGGGGAACTCGGTCCGGGCGACCGGTTGCCGAAGGAGGCGGACCTCGCCGCCCGGCTGGGGTTGTCGCGGAACTCGCTGCGGGAAGCGGTCAAGGCACTCACGCTCGTCAACGTGCTGGACGTCCGGCACGGCGACGGTACGTACGTGACCAGTCTCGACTCGGCGCACCTGCTGGACGCGCTCAACTTCATGGTCGACCTGCACCGGGACGACTCGGTGCTGCAGTTCTTCGAGGTACGGCGGCTGCTCGAACCAGGTGTCGCCGCGCTCGCCGCGACCCGCATCACCCCCGAACAGCTCACCGAACTGCGACTGCTGACCAGCGATCTGACCTCCGACGCGTCGGTCGAGGAACTGGTCGCGAACGACCTGCGCTTCCACCGGGGCATCGCCGAGGCGACCGGCAACCAGGTCGTCTGCTCACTCCTCGACGGCATCTCCGGCGCCACCCAGCGCGCTCGGATCTGGCGCGGCGTCACCCAGGCCGGCGCGGTCGAACGAACCCTGTCCGAACACGCCGCGATCCTCGACGCGATCGAGTCCCAGGACGCCGACGCCGCCCGCGCCTGGATGACCGCCCACATCGCCGGCGTCGAAACCTGGCTTCGCAAAGCACCCTGACCGGGGTGCCTCCGCGGGTGCGGGCCCATGCCGAAGCGGGTACTAGGGAGTTATGGCGTACGAGCCTCCACCGCCGCGGAGCGCGTTGACTCTGCGGATCGTGTTGTCGGTGTTCGGGGTGCTGTTGTTCGTGGCGGCGACAGTGCTCGCGGTGGTGTACGACCTGCCGACGGGCTGGGTGATCACCTTCGCGGCGTTCATCGTGGTCGCGCTGGTGGATCTGATAGTCGTTGCCCGCCGCAAGCTTTCGGAAAAGTAGTTGAAGCTGCCCGAGGGCGCCCGTACGATGGGCGGCGTCCCATTCCCGGCGTCAGGGGTCCAGGTTGTAACTCCGAGGTCTTTCTCCGCAGTCGATCGATCGCCACCTGTTCTTGGTGCGCGGTCTCGTCCGAGACCTCGTTGGGAGTCCAACCTTTATGAGCTTTTCCCTGTCCTGTACCGATCTCTCCTTCGCCTGGCCTGACGGCGAGGTGGTGTTCGACGGGCTGACGTTTGTTGCGGGACCGGTCCGTTCCGGGCTGGTCGGCCGCAACGGCGCCGGCAAGTCGACGCTGCTCCGGCTGATCGCCGGACGCCTCACCCCGCAACGCGGCACGATCCGCGTCAGCGGCGAACTCGGGTACCTGCCGCAGGACCTGACCCTCGACACCTCGCTGCGCGTCGACCAGGCACTCGGCGTCGACGCCGTACGGCGGGCGATCACCGCGATCGAATCCGGTGACGCCGCGGAGCAGAACTTCGCGATCGTCGGCGACGACTGGGATGTCGACGAACGCGCCGAGGCGATGCTTGGCAAACTCGGCCTGGGTGCGATCGACCTCGATCGCAGCGTCGGCGAACTGTCCGGCGGCGAGACGATCCTGCTCGGGCTCGCGGCCGAGTTGCTGCGGCGTCCCGACGTACTGCTGCTGGACGAGCCGACCAATAACCTCGACCTGCGCGCACGACGGCAGTTGTACGACGCGGTCGACCAGTTCCGTGGTGCGTTGCTGATCGTCAGCCACGACCGTGAGCTGCTGGATCGCGTGGACCAGATCGGCGAACTGCGCAAGGGCGACGTCACCTGGTACGGCGGGAATCTGACCGCATACGAAGAGGCGATCGCCGTCGAGCAGGAGGCCGCGGAGCGGATGCTGCGCGCGGCGGAGGCCGACGTACGCAAGCAGAAGAAGGACCTGATCGAGGCCCGGACGAAAGTGGATCAGCGGCGTGCGCGGGGGCAGCGTGCCTTCGAGCAGGGCGGGATCCCGAAGATCGTCGCGGGCGGGCTGAAACGGTCCGCGCAGGTCTCGGCGGGCAAGCACCTCGGCATGCAGACCGAGCGACTCGAGTCCGCGCAGGAGGCGCTCGCCGAAGCGGAGGAGAAGGTCCACGACGACGACACGATCCGCGTCGACCTGCCGAAAACCGCCGTACCGTCCGGGCGGGTCGTCCTGCGGCTGGAGGATCACGTCCTGCGCACCGGGGCACACGTGGACCTCGAGATCCGCGGCCCGGAACGGATCGCGCTGACCGGACGAAACGGCGCCGGCAAGACCACCTTGCTGCAGTCGATCGTGGCGGGCGATCTGCCGGCCGTGCCGTACCGCTACCTGCCGCAGCGACTCGACCTGCTCCGCGACGACCTCTCGATCGTGGACAACCTGGCCCTGCTCGCCCCGAGTACGGACAACCACGATCGACGCGCCCGGCTGGCCAGGTTCCTGTTCCGCGGTCGGGCGGCGGATCAGCTGGTCAGCACGTTGTCCGGCGGCGAGCGCTTCCGCGCGACGCTCGCGGCTTTGCTCCTCGCCGAACCTCCGCCGCAGTTGCTGATGCTCGACGAACCCACCAACAACCTCGACCTGTCCAGCGTCGCCCAACTCAAGGACGCCCTCGCCGCGTACAGCGGAGCCCTGGTCATCGCCAGCCACGACGTCCCGTTCCTGAGAGACATCGGCATCACCCGCTGGCTGGAACTGACCCCCGAAACCCTCCAGCCCATCGACCCCCTGTAACCCATCGGGTTCTGGCATTCCGGTGCCGCCGAGCCGTGCGGCGCCGGGATGTCCGGGGACAACCGGCTGTTGTGACCGATATCTGGGTCGGTCGACCGTGCTGCCCGGGATGGCTCATTTTCCGCGCGCGGCGAGGGGGATGGTGTGGCGTGGTGGTGTGGCGGCGTCGTGGGGGCGTGGGGGCGTGGCGGCGTGGGGGTGCGGGGGTGCGGTGTGGGCGTAGGGGCTTCCGGGTTTCCGCCGCAAGGTGGGTTTACCCATCGTGTTGTGGGTTCCGTACCCTTCACACCGGTCAGGAACCCACAACACCGTGGGTGAACCCACCGTGTGGGAACGCGCGCGGCGTCCAGCGCGGTTCAGCGCGGTTCAGCGCGGTTCAGCGCGGTACAGCGTGGTCCAGCGCGGCGCAGCGTGGGCGGCGACTCGGTCACTCGGGCCACCCACGGACCGGTCACAAGAGCCGGATATCCCCGCGTGTTGGGGGTTCTTCATCGGTATGAGAGCAGAGAACCCCTAACTGGCGGGGTTATCCGTTCGTATGAGGTTGGATGCGCCGGCCGGCGTGCGGGCTGAAGGCGGGGGCTTGAACAGGTTGTGGTGGGTGTGGAGTGGTTATTGCTTGTTCAAGGTCCCGGGCGGGTGTGCGAGGTCCCGGGTGGGTGGGCACGGTCCCGGGTGGGTGTGCAGGGTCCCAGGTGGGTGTGCAGGGTCCCAGGTGGGTGTGCAGGGTCCCAGGTGGGTGTGCAGGGTCCCAGGTGGGTGTGCAGGGTCCCAGGACGGGGGGCACGGTCCCGGATGGGTGTTCGCGGTCCCGGTCGGCTCAAGGGGCCTCGGCTGCGGGGATGTGGGCGGTCGTCCAGCGCGGGCGCCAGCTCGGTCACTGAGATCCACCCACGGGTCGGTCACAAGAGCCGGATATCCGTTCGTGTTGGGGGTTGTCCGGTGGTACACGAACCGACAACCCCCAACACGAGGGGTTTACCCGTCGTGGCGGGCCGCGTGATGCACCACGGTCGTGCGTCGCGGGGATTCGCCGTGCGGGCGCCGAGTCGTGGCGAATGGCTGGGGGTGGGGTCCCCGAGTCGTGGAAATCGGTCGTGGGGGATCGCCGATCTTCACGACTCGGCGAGCGGTGCGCCGGGGTGAGGCGAGTTGGGCGGGGGGAGGGTTGTGGATTTACCCCCTAGGGGTATGTTGGCGGTATGGACGGGCAAGAGTGGCAGGGGAGTGGCCGGCGCGAGACGCACGCTGGGCACGACGAGCATGCAGCGCATGGTGAGCGCGGGCCCGCTGAGGTTGAGCACGAGGCGCACGGCGGGCACGACGCGCACGGCAGGGACGGGGCGCACGAGGCGCACGAGGCGCACGGCAGGGACGGGGCGCACGGCAGGGACGGGGCGCACGGCGGGCACGACGCGCACGGCAGGGACGGGGCGCACGAGGCGCACGGCAGGGACAGGGCGCACAAGGCGCACGAGGCGCACAGGGGTGCTGGTGCCGCCTCGCATTCGGGGCATGCGGGGCATGGGGATCATGCGGGGGAGTTTCGGCGGCGGTTCTGGGGGAGTTTGGTTCTGGCGGTGCCGGTGGTGGTGTTCAGTGAGATGTTTGCCGACCTGCTGGGGTATTCGCGGCCGGGCTTTCCCGGTGCGGCGTGGGTGGCGCCGGTGCTCGGGACGGTGATCTTCCTGTACGGCGGGCGCCCGTTCCTTGCCGGTGGGTGGAGTGAGTTGCGGGCGCGGCAGCCGGGGATGATGTTGCTGATTTCGATGGCGATCTCGGTGGCGTTCGTGGCGTCCTGGGTGACGACGCTGGAGATCGGCGGGTTCGATCTGGACTTCTGGTGGGAGCTCGCGCTGCTGATCGTGGTCATGCTGCTCGGGCACTGGCTGGAGATGCGTGCGCTCGGCAACGCCTCCGGTGCGTTGGATGCGTTGGCCGCCCTGCTCCCGGACTCGGCGGAGAAGGTGACCGCGGACGGCGTCGTCGAGGTACCGGTGCATGAGCTGCAGGCCGGTGACGTCGTACTGGTTCGCTCGGGTGGACGCGTGCCGGCCGACGGGACCGTGGTGGAGGGACGGGCCGAGGTCGACGAGTCGATGATCACCGGTGAATCGCAGCCGGTGTCGCGCGCGGTCGGTGACCCGGTCGTCGCGGGAACGGTTGCCACCGACAACGCCGTACGGGTCGAGATCACCGCGGTAGGAGACGACACCGCCCTCGCCGGGATTCGGCGTCTGGTCGCGGAAGCGCAGGCGTCGTCCTCGCGAGCTCAGGCGCTGGCGGATCGGGCCGCGGCGAACTTGTTCTACTTCGCGACCGTTGCCGGCGTGATCACGTTCATCGTCTGGGCTCTGTTGGGCAAGCTCGACGAGGCCGTGACTCGAACGGTCACCGTCCTCGTGATCGCCTGCCCGCACGCCCTCGGACTCGCCATCCCGCTGGTGATCGCCATCTCCACGGAGCGCGCGGCCAAGGCCGGCGTACTGGTGAAGAACCGCCTCGCCCTCGAACGCATGCGCACGATCGACGCGGTGCTGTTCGACAAGACCGGTACGTTGACCAAGGGCGAGCCGGCCGTCACCGATGTGTACACGACCGGCGCGGTCGCCGACGACGAGCTGCTGCGCCTCGCGGCCGCGGTGGAGTCCGACAGCGAGCACCCGTTGGCGAAGGCGATCGTGCGGGCGTACGCCGATCGCGTACCGGTCGGGGCTGCGCGCGCAACGGCAACGGACTTCCGTTCGCTCACCGGTCGAGGTGTACGCGCGACGGTGGACGGATCCGAGGTCGCCGTCGGCGGACCGGCGTACCTGCGGGAGCACGACCTGTCCGAGCCGCAAGCCGCCGAAGTACAAGCGTGGAAGGGTCGCGGCGCGGCCGTGCTGCACGTGGTCCGGGACGGCGAGGTGCTGGGAGCGATCGCGCTCGAGGACGCGGTCCGCGAGGAGTCGCGGCAGGCGGTCGACGCGTTGCACCGGCGCGGCGTGAAGGTCGCGATGATCACCGGCGACGCACATCAGGTCGCCGAGGCGGTGGCCATGGAACTGGGCATCGACGAGGTCTTCGCCGAAGTCCTGCCGCAGGACAAGGACGCCAAGGTCGCGGAGTTGCAGAGCCGCGGGCTGAAGGTCGCGATGGTCGGCGACGGCGTGAACGACGCGCCCGCGCTGGCCCGCGCCGAGGTCGGTATCGCGATCGGCGCCGGCACCGACGTGGCGATCGAGTCCGCCGGCGTCGTCCTTGCCGCCGACGACCCGCGGGCCGTCCTGTCGGTGATCGAGCTGTCCCGTGCGAGTTACCGCAAGATGTGGCAGAACCTCATCTGGGCGACCGGCTACAACCTCTTCACCGTCCCCCTCGCCGCAGGCGTGCTGGCCTTCGCGGGCATCCTCGTCTCACCGGCCGTCGGTGCGCTGCTGATGTCGGTCTCCACCATCGTCGTGGCGCTCAACGCCCAGCTGCTCCGCAGCCTCGACCTCGCACCCGACCGCCTGTCCCGCGCCGCGTGACACCACCGAAGGAGAAGACTGTGCCTGCTGTTGAAGCAGTTCTGGGTACGCCGCGTGCGGATCGGTATCTCGCACAGCTGACCAGCCACCTGTCCCACAGGCCAGGCGGCCTCCAGGTGCTGGCGGAGGACGCGGACACACTCGTCGTCGACCTTGGCCCGGCGACCTGGACGATCCGCGCCACCCCGGAGGCCCTGGTACTGCGGCTCGACGCCGACGATCCGCAGGTGCTCGAGCAGCAGAGCCAACGCGTGGCCCACCGTGTCGAGCAGATCGCCCGACGCGACGGCCTCGCGGTCACCTGGCAACCAGCCTGACCACCACACACGCCGTCAGCTGGAAGCCAGCCTGACCACCACACACGCCGTCAGTTGGCGACCAGCCTGACCACCACACGCGCGGCGATGGGCCAGTTGCACAGTCATCGCCGCGTCACTGTGCACACACCACGGCGAGTGCCGGCCCGCGCCGTCGTACGTTCGGTGAAATCCCAGGGCTGGAGGTTTTCATGGCCGGTACATCTGTCGGCACGGACGACTATGCGCTCGCCCGCGTCCCCGAGCACGCGCGGTACTCCTGGTGGTCGGTGGCGACCCAGCGGTTCGGGCAGATCTCCGCGCTGAGTCAGTTCCTGCTCGGTGCGACGCTCGGGTTCGGGATGAGTTTCTGGGACGCGTTCTGGGCGCTCACGCTCGGTGCCGTGATCCTCGAACTGGTGGCGATCCTGATCGGTGTCATCGGCGCCCGCGAGGGCCTGCAGACGTCGGTGATCGCGCGCTGGACCGGGTTCGGTCAGGCGGGTTCCTCGCTGATCGGGCTGGCGATCGGGATCAGCCTGATCGGATGGTTCGGCATCCAGTCGGCGGTGTCGGCGGCCGGGCTGAGCCAACTGATCGGCGTCCTCCCGACCTGGGGCTGGTCGCTGGTGTTCGGTCTCGCGGTGACGCTCGTCGTACTGCGTGGCTTCCACTCGATGGCCTGGGTCGCCTACGTGACGGTTCCGGCGTTCCTGATCCTGGTCGGCTGGTCGATCATCAGCGAACTGTCCGACCACAGCCTCGGTTCGCTGGTCAACGCGGCGCCGCCCGGTCCGCAGCTCAGTCTGCTGGAGGGTACGACGCTGGTCGCCGGTGGATTCATCGTCGGTGCGGTGATCACGCCGGACATGACCCGCTTCAACCGCGGCGTCGGCGACGTGGTGAAGCAGACCGTACTGGGCATCACGCTCGGTGAGTACGTGATCGGACTGGTCGGCGTGCTGCTCGCGCATGCCGTTGGTTCCGCCAACGTGATCACGATCGTCACGTCGTCGGTCGGCTGGGTCGGCACGCTGGTGATCATCCTCGGCACGCTGAAGATCAACGACTGGAACCTCTACAGCTCCGGCCTCGGCGTGGTGAACTTCATCGGTACCGTCTTCGGCCGGCGCGTGAACCGGGCCGCGGTCACGCTCGTCGTCGGCGTGCTGGGCAGTGTGCTCGCGGCCGGCGGCATCCTGGACAAGTTCACCGACTTCCTCGTGCTGCTCGGCGTAGCGTTCCCGCCGATCGCCGGGATCATGGTCGCGGAGTACTTCGTGGTGAAACGCTGGCGCCCCGAGCTGGACGCGTCGCGCGCGGGCGGCGTCCTGCCGGCGACCGCGCCGACCTGGGTACCGGCCACGATCGTGATCTGGATCGGCGCCGCGCTGATCGGCAAGTACGTCGCCTGGGGCCTGCCGAGCATCAACTCGCTGCTGGTCGGCTTCCTCGCGTACGTCGTCGCGGGCAAGCTCGGCCTGATCCGCGGTGTCGGGACCAGCCGCACGATGGACACCGAGTCCGCCCCGGCCGCCGCCGTACCGGCGACTCACTGACGCAGCCTGGCAGCGGTACCAGAATCTACGGGAGGAACTGAATGCGTATCGGGATCGATGTCGGCGGCACCAACACCGACGCCGTGCTGCTGGACGGGACCACCGTCCTGGCGGCGAACAAGTCGGCGACGAGCGCGGACGTGACCGCCGGCATCATCGACACCCTGGACCGGCTGCAGGCGGAGCGATCCTTCGACCCGGCGCAGGTGCAGGCCGTGATGATCGGCACCACACACTTCATCAACGCCCTGGTCGAGGCCCGCCGGCTGGCGCCGACGGCCGCGTTGCGGCTCGGCCTGCCCGCGACGGCGTCGCTGCCGCCGCTGGTGGACTGGCCGGACCGGTTGGTCGAGGCGATCAGCGGTCGCAGCTACCTGGCGCACGGCGGGCACGAGTTCGACGGCCGGCACATCGCCGAGCTGGACGAGGACGAACTGCGCCGGCACGCGGGTGACATGGTCGTGCACGGCGTCCGGTCGGTGGCGATCTCGTCGGTGTTCTCGCCGGTGAGCAACGAGTTCGAGCTGCGCGCGGCCGAGATCCTGCGCGCCGAGCTCGGCGACGACGTGGCGATCTCGCTGTCGCACGAGATCGGCCGGATCGGCCTGCTGGAGCGGGAGAACGCCACGATCATCAACGCGGCCCTCCGCGAGCTCGCGGCCGGCATCGTCGACGGGCTGGCCAGTGCGGTCGCGGGGCACGGCATCTCCGCGCCGCTGTACCTGAGCCAGAACGACGGCACGCTGATGGACGTCGATTTCGCGCGCCGGTACCCGGTCGCCACGTTCGCGTCCGGCCCGACGAACTCGATGCGCGGCGCAGCGCTGCTGTCCGGCCTGGACACCTGCGCGGTCGTCGACGTCGGCGGTACGACGACTGACGTCGGCGTGCTCACCCAGGGGTTCCCGCGCGAGGCGACGACCGAGGTCGACGTGGCCGGGGTCCGGACGAATTTCCGGATGCCCGACGTGCTCAGCATCGGTATCGGCGGCGGCAGCTTGGTGGCCGATGGCAATGATCAGGTGACGGTCGGCCCGCGGTCGGTGGGGTACCGGCTGACCGACGAGGCCCTGGTTTTCGGCGGCAAGACCCTGACTGCGACGGACATCGCGGTCGCGGCCGGGCAGGCCCAGGTCGGTGACACCTCCGCGGTGGCCGACCTGGACCCCACCCTGGTGAAGGCCGCACTCGCCCGGGTCGCCGCGGACATCGCGGACGCGGTGGAGCGGATGCGTACCTCGCCGGACCCGCTGCCGGTGGTGGCGGTCGGCGGTGGTTCGATCCTGCTGCCGGACGACCTGCCCGGCAGTCTCGCCGTCCACCGTCCCGACCACTTCGCGGTCGCGAACGCGATCGGCGCCGCGATCGCGCAGGTCGGCGGTGAGGTCGACCGGGTGTACGCGATCGACCCCGGCCGCCGGGACGCGGTGGTGGACGAAGCGCGCCAGGAGGCCGTCGACCGCGCGATCGCGGCCGGCGCGGACCCGGCCGCCGTGCGGATCGTCGACTTCGACGAGGTCCCGATCCCGTACCTGCCCGGCAACGCGACCCGGATCCGCTGCAAGGCAGTCGGCGACCTCCGACTGGGGAACGCGTGATGAGGGCGGATCTGCAGGCCATCACCATTGCCCGGCCACCGCGCGGGTACGCGGGCCACGCGGCGGATCGCGCGCTGGCGATGGCTCTGGGATCCGGAGTGGAGTGGTGGCGATGAAGCTGCGTGCGGAGGATCTGGGCGCCCTCGCCCGTGGGGCGGCGGTGCTGGGTACCGGAGGCGGCGGCGACCCGCACATCGGCCGGTTGATGGCCGAGCAGGCGCTGAAGGAGCACGGGCCGATCGAGATCGTTGCCCCCGGCGACCTTCCGGACGACGCCTGTGTGCTGCCGGTGGCGATGATGGGTGCACCGACGGTGATGGTGGAGAAGCTGCCGTCGGCGGAGCAGATCTCGGTCGCGGTCGAGACGCTGGCGAAGTACATCGGCCGGACACCGACCCACCTGGCCTCCATCGAGGCCGGCGGCGTGAACTCGACCGTCCCGGTGATCGCGGCCGCCCAACTCGGGCTGCCGCTGATCGACGGCGACGGGATGGGCCGCGCGTTCCCCGAACTGCAGATGGTGCTGCCGACGCTGGCCGGGATCGAGGCGACGCCGATGTCGATCGTCGACGAGAAGGGCAACCGCGGGGTCTTCGACACGATCAGCAACTCCTGGGCCGAACGGCTCGCCCGCTCGGCGACCGTGGACATGGGCTGCTCGGCGATCGTGTCGCTGTATCCGATGACCGGCACCCAGGCGCGTGAGTCGCTCGTGGCCGGGACGCTCAGCAAGTGTGTCGACATCGGCCGCGCGATCGAACAGGCCCGTCGCGCCCACACCGACCCGGTGGCGGCGGTTGCGGCCGAGCTCGGCGGGCGGTTGCTGCACGTGGGCAAGGTGGTCGACGTGCAGCGCCGTACGACGACCGGCTTCGCGCGCGGTGACGCCACCGTCGACGGACTGGACGCCTCGCACCGCCGGGTGCTGGTACTGCGCTTCCAGAACGAGCACCTGGTCGCGGAGCTCGACGGTACGGCGGTGGCGACGACACCGGACTTGATCATCGTGCTCGACACCGAGTCCGGTGAGCCGATCACCACCGAGGCGTTGCGGTACGGCCACCGGGTCAGCGTGCTCGCCGCGCCGGCCGACGAACGGTGGCACTCGCCGGAGGGGATCGGGCTGGTCGGCCCGCGGTACTTCGGCTACGACCTGGACCCGATCCGCGCGGTGGAGGCTGCGGTATGAGCTGGCAACTCGGCATCGAGCACCTGCGGGACCTCGCCCGCGGTGCCGCGATCCTCGGGACGGGCGGTGGCGGCGACCCGCTGATCGGGCGGCTGCTGGTCGAGCAGGCGATCCGTGAACACGGCCCGATCACCGTGCTCGATCCGGACGAACTCGACGACGACGCGTTCGTGATCCCGACCGCGCAGATGGGTGCGCCGACCGTCATCGTGGAGAAGATCCCGCGCGGCAGCGAACCCGTCGGTGCCCTGCGCGCCCTCGAGAAACACCTCGGCCGGCGCGCGGACGCGACGATGCCGATCGAGTGCGGCGGCATCAACTCGATGATCCCGTTGCTGGTCGCGGCCCGCACCGGACTACCGGTGGTCGACGCGGACGGGATGGGCCGCGCGTTCCCCGAACTGCAGATGGAGACGTTCTCGGTGTACGGCGTCCCCGGGTCGCCGATGGCGATCGCCGGAGAACACGACGAGACCGTGGTGATCGACACCGGCACCGACAACCAGCAGATGGAATGGCTCGCCCGCGGGATCACGATCCGGCTCGGCGGCGTCGCGCACATCGCCGAGTACTCGATGACGGGCGCCGAGGTGAAGCGGACCGCCGTACCGCGGACGCTGTCGCTCGGCCTGTCGATCGGGCGCGCGGTTCGCGAGGCGCGGGCCGCGCACACCGACCCGGTCGAGGCGATCCGCGGGGCGCTGGCGCCGACGCTGTACAGCCACCTGCGGGTGCTGTTCCGCGGGAAGGTCGTCGACGTGGAACGCCGTACCGTCGAGGGCTTCGCCCGCGGCCGGGCCCGCTTCACGTCGTACGACGGGACGTCACAGCTCGAACTGCGCTTCCAGAACGAGAACCTGGTCGCGGAGGTCGACGGCGAGGTGGTCTGCACCGTGCCGGACCTGATCTGCGTGCTCGAAGGGGACACCGCGGAGCCGATCACCACCGAGGGCCTGCGGTACGGGCAGCGCGTCACCGTGGTCGGGATCTCCACGCCGGACCTGATGCGCACGCCGGAGGCGCTGGCCGTGTTCGGCCCGTCCTGCTTCGGGCTGGACGTCACCTTCGACCCGGTCGAGCGCCACGCCGTCGAGCCGCTGACGCAGCCGGCCGGCGCATGACTCTCGGCCCGCCGTGTGCACCCCTCCGCGGCGGGCCGAGGTTCCACCCGGACCTCCACCACTCACCAACGTCCCGTCTCGGACGCCCGACACGCTCAGCGAGCGGCCCGAGCGGGCCGTTTGGCGCGTTTGGTGAGTGGTGGAGATCCGCCGATGGCAGGATCGATCCATGAGTACGGTCATCCGGGATCGGGATCTCGACGCGCTGGTCGTCGGCGTCACGCTGCTCGGATCGGGCGGTGGCGGCGACACGAGCGCGTTCGGGCGGATGCTGCACCGGGAGCTCGGTGCGGGGGAACTCGTCCTGCGCGACGCTGTGGAGCTGCCCGATCTCTCGGTGAGTCCGATCGGTGTGGTCGGGGCGACCAGCGTGCTGATGGAGAAGCTGCCCGGCGGGGGAGAGTTCGAGGCGGCGGTGCGGGCGGTCAGCCGGTGGACGGGGACCGAGGTCACCGGGCTGATGTCGCTCGAGGCCGGCGGTCTGAACGGGCTGACACCCCTGATCGCCGCGCTGGACCTAAATCTCCCGGTGGTCGACGCGGACCTGATGGGTCGGGCGCTGCCGCGGCTCGACCAGTTCTCGTGGGCGGTTGCCGGTCGTTCGTTGACGCCCTGTGCGCTCAGTGAGCCGAGCGGCCAGGTGATCGTGGTGGACAACGTCGACGCCTCCGGTCTGGAACGGGCGGTGCGGAGCTTCGTCGCGCACACCGGCGGCTGGGCGGTCCTCGCGCTGGCGCCGACGCCGGTCCGCGCCGCGGCCGAGGACGCCGTGCAGGGCAGTCTGACCCGGGCACTCGCCCTCGGCCGTGCGCACGCCGCGCTGGACTTCGACGCCACGCCCGATGTCGTGGCCGAGCGGCTGGGTGGACGACTACTGGGTGCGGGCCGGGTCGAGGAGGTTGCGCGCCGTCTGATCGGCGACGGCGGTGCAGCGTTCGGCCGCGGCAGCGTGACCGTCGCTGACACGTCCAGCCGTGCAGTGATCCGGATCGAGACCGAGAACGAGTACCTGCTCGCGCTGGTCGACGGCGTCCCGGTCGTCACCACACCGGACCTGGTCTGCGTACTGGATCGCCGTACGCTGCAGCCGATCGCGGTGGACGCCGTCCGCACCGGCGACGAGGTGACGATCGTGGCGCTGCCGGGGCCGGCGTGGTGGCGTCGCGACGACCGCATCGGCCACGTCGGACCGCAAGCGTTCGGCCTCGCCTGCCCACCGCACCTCCTGGAGGCGTCGTGACAAGGATGCCCTCATGACGGTGGACAGCCTGCATCGCGGGAAAGCCTCATGACGGCGCCGACGCTCAAGGCGATGCTCGCGTCGCCGGGCTGGCGCGGCGTGGTCGTGCTGAGCGCCGGTGCGGAGCTCGACCCGCACCTCACCGGCTCACAGGTGCTGCTGGGCGTGGCGGCCCATCCGCAGCAACTCAACGGACAGTTGCTCGTCGTACTGCTCGCAGACGACCACACCGACTGGCGGATTGACGCGCTCATCAGCAGAGCCTCCGCCGCAGGAGCCGGCGCGCTGCTGTTACCGGGCGTCGAGCCGCTCGGGCGTGGAGCGCAGTTGCTCGCGGAGCGGTTGCAGCTACCCGTGCTGGGCGCCCCGGACCCGTTGGCCGCCCACGAGCACCTCCGCCGCGTGACGTCCGAGCCCGAGGTCGTGCGGTCGGATCTGGTACTGCGGGCCGTCTCAGCGTTGCGCCGTACCAACGGGGACCTCAACGGCGTACTGCGGATCACCGCCGACGTACTGGACCGCCCGGTCACGTTGGCGGGTACCGATGGCGGGCGGCTGGCCGGTGAACCGTTGGAGCCGGACGAACGGGCCGCGTTGGTCGCTGAGCTGCCACGTGTCCCTGTGGCGTGGGCGGCGCCGTACCGGGTGGATCTGCCGAGCGGCGCGGTCCTGCTGGCAATCCCTGTCCTCGGCGCCGGACCGGTGTGCTGGCTCGTCGCACGGTTGCCCGCGGTGGTGCCGGCCGAGGTAGCCGCCGTACCGGACGTGCTCACGGTTGTCGCGCCCGCAGTGGGGGAGCGGCTTGCGCTCAGGAGACTCGAGCTGGAGCGAGACGCGAGGCAACGGACGTCGCTGCTCGGCGAGCTGCTGCAAGGCGAACCGTCGGAGGCAACGCGGCGACGGGCGGTTGACCTCGGCTGGCAACTCGACGGCTGGCACACCGGCATCCGGATCGGCGTCGAAGGCCAAGTGGATGCGGCAGGGCGACGGGCGGATGTGGTGGACGCCTTCGACGCGGAAGGCCTGCGAGCGGTCGTGGTGGAGCAGGGCGACGGCTGGTCGGCCTGGATCACCGCAGTCAGCGAACCGACCGCTACCGAGGTACGGCAGCAGGCGGCCGCCATACGTCGAGTGCAGCGCCGCCTGGTGAAGACGGTCGACACGTACGTCGGTGTGGGGCGTGTGCAGCCGGGGCCGAGTGGAATCGCCACCACTCTCGCGGAAGCGGGTGACGCGGCCGGCCTGGCGCGTGGACGTGCCGAAACGGGCCGCTTCCTGCATGTGGACCGTCTGGGCTTGGCGCAGTTACTCCTGGCGTGGACGCGCACCGACACGTTCCAGCCCGCGGCGCAGGCACTCCTAGCTCCGATCAAGGACCAGCCGGGTGACCTGGTCACCACGCTGGCCGTCTACCTCGACACCGAGTCGTCAGTGGCCGAAACCGCTGCAGTACTAGGGATTCACCGCAACACTGCCGCCGCCCGGATCGCCAAGATCCAGCATCTGCTGGGCGTGGACCTCACCGATCCGGACGAGCGGCTCGCCTTGCATCTGGCCTCGCGCACAGCACCTACGGAGTAGGGGCGTCCTCGCGCAGCAGACCGGCCGACTTCAGATCGGTCCACACCGCGGCCGGAACCTCGCTGCGGGCCAGCGCGGCGTTCGTGTGGACCTCGTCGGCCGTCCGGCAGCCGACGGCGATCCCGGCGACGGCAGGGTGGAAGAGCGGGAAGGCGAGTGCCGCCGCGGGCAGCGTGATGCCGTGCGCCTCGCAGACGTCCGCGACCTTGTTGGCCTTGTCGATCAGCGTCTGGGCGGCCGGCTCGTAGTTGAACGTCGCGTCCGCGGCGGGCCGCGGCTGCGACATCAACCCGGAGTTGAAGATGCCGACGGCAACGACCTGGACGTCGTTGTGCAGGCAGGCGGGCAGTACGTCGTCGAGACCGTCGGGGTCGATCAGCGTGTACCGCCCGGCCAGCATGATCACGTCGATGTCGATCTCGCGGACGAACCGGGTCAGCATCGCCGACTGGTTCATCCCGGAACCGATCGCGCCGATCACGCCCTGGTCGCGCAGTTCGATCAGCGTCGGGAACGCGGTCGCGACCGCTTCCTCGTAGTGGTCGTCCGGGTCGTGCACGAACACGACGTCCAGCCGGTCGGTGCCGATCCGGCGCAGCGAGTCCTCGATGCTCTGCAGTACGCCGTCGCGCGAGAAGTCCCAGCGCCGGCGTCGCGTGGTGGAGATTGCGAAACCTTCGTCGTCGGTCGCGGGCGCGTCGGCAGTGTAGATGATCCGGCCGACCTTGCTCGACAGCACGTACTCGTCACGCGGCTTGTCCTGCAACCCGAGCCCGAGCCGCTCCTCGGCCAGCCCGAGGCCGTAGTGCGGAGCAGTGTCGAAGTAGCGCCAGCCCTCGTCCCAGGCTGCGTTCACAGCAGCGACGGCGTCGGCTTCATGCACCTCGCCGAGCAGGTTGCCGAGCGGAGCGCCGCCCAGCCCGATCCGCTGATCGTCCGGGAAGAGCTTCATCTGCGGACCGCCGGTAGCCGCAGGTTCTGCATGCCGCCGTCGACTGCCAGCGCCGTAGCGGTGGTCGATCCGGACAGCGGACTGGCCAGGTAGGCGATCGCGTTCGCGACCTCGTCGGCCGTCACCAGCCGGCCCATCGGCTGCCGGGCTTCGAGCGCGGCACGCTCGGCGACCGGGTCCGCGGCGACGTCGAGCAGCCGGCCGACCCACGGCGTGTCCGCCGTACCGGGGTTGACGCAGTTCACCCGGATCCCTTCGCGCACGTGGTCCGCGGCCATCGCCATCGTCAGCGCGAGGACGGCGCCCTTGCTCGCCGAGTACAGCGCGCGGTTCGGCAGGCCGGCGGTCGCGGCGATCGAGCAGGTGTTGACGATCGCGGCCGCGCCGGACTTGCGCAGGTACGGCAGCGCCGCCCGCGTCACGCGGGCGATCCCGACCACGTTCACGTCCAGCACGCGATGCCATTCCTCGTCGTCGTTCGCGGCGACGTCACCCTGCGCTCCGATGCCGGCGTTGTTCACGAGGACGTCGATGCCGCCGAGCTGCAGCGCCGCGGCCGCGACGGCGTCCCGGACCGAGGCGTCGTCGGTGACGTCGGCGGCGATCCCGGTCAGCGGCGGCTCGACGTCCGGCTTCAGGTCGAACACGACCACCTGGGCGCCGCGGGCGGCGAGCAGCTGGGCGGCCGCGAGGCCGATGCCCGAGGCGCCTCCGGTGACCACCGCGCGGAGGCCGGTGAAATCAGTCACTTCATCTCCTTCGTCAGGTCGGTCCAGATCTTGCCACCCGGAAACCGGAACCCGCTCAGCGTCTCGGGATCCATCTCGGCTCCGAAGCCGGGCCGAACGGGCGCCACGTAGTGCCCGCCCCGGATCGTCACCGGATCGAGGAAGTGCTCGTGCAGGTGGTCCACGAACTCGATCACCCGGTCTTGCATCGATCCGCTGACCGCGACGTAGTCGAACATCGACAGGTGCTGGACCAGCTCACACAGTCCTACCCCGCCCGCGTGCGGGCACACCGGAACGCCGAACTTGGCCGCCAGCAGCAGGTTCGCGACGTTCTCGTTGACACCCGCGACCCGGGCCGAGTCCAGCTGCAGGAACGACAGCGACCCGGCCTGCAGCAGTTGCTTGAAGACCACCCGGTTCTGCACGTGCTCACCGGTGGCGACCCGGATCGGCGCGATCGCCCGCGCGATCGCGGCGTGCCCGAGGATGTCGTCGGGGCTGGTCGGTTCCTCGACCCACCAGACGTCGTACGGCGCCAGCGCCTCGACCCAGCGGATCGCGTCGGCGACGTCCCAGCGCTGGTTGGCGTCGATCGCGATCCGGACATCCGGGCCGACCGCTTCGCGGGCCAGCCGCATCCGGCGGATGTCGTCGTCGAGGTTCGCGCCGACCTTCAGCTTGATCTGCGTGAACCCCTCGGCGACCGCTTCGTGGCACAGTCGGACCAGTTTCGCGTCGTCGTACCCGAGCCAGCCCGGCGTCGTGGTGTACGCCGGGTACCCGCGCTCGCGCAGGATCGCCTCCCGCTCGGCCCGCCCGGCCTCGGCCTTGCGCAGGATGTCCAGCGCCTCGTCCGGGGTCAGCGCATCGGTCAGGTACCGGAAGTCGACCAGGTCGACGATCTGCTCCGGCGTCAGGTCCGACAGCAGCTTCCACAGCGGTACGCCGGCCCGCTTGGCGGCGAGGTCCCACACCGCGTTGACGACCGCGCCGATCGCCATGTGCATGACGCCCTTCTCGGGGCCCAGCCAGCGCAGTTGCGAGTCGTGCACGAGCTCCTTCCAGAACCCGCCGAGGTCAGCGAGCGTGGCGTCCAGGTCCCGCCCGACCACGTACTCGCGAAGCGCCTCGATCGCGGCCGTCTGGACGTCGTTGCCGCGGCCGATCGTGAACGCGAACCCGTGCCCCTCCAGCCCGTCGTCGGCGTCGGTCCGCAGGATCAGGTACGCCGCGGAGTAGTCCGGGTCGGTGTTCATCGCGTCGGAGCCGTCCAGGTCCAGCGACGTGGGGAAACGGACGTCGTACGTCTCGAATTCGGTGAATCGTGCCATCGAGGAACCGATCTGCTGCGGAGGGCGGAGGGTCAGGCGAGATCCTATAGGATATGTGGCGACTGCGACAGGTGATGCGGATCGCCAGGCCGTCGCAATCGGGCCCACCCGGTCGGCCCCGCGGGCCGCGCGCCGCGGCGGGCGTTGTGATGGCCGGGGGATCCGGCACGTAGAGTCGGTGCCGTGACGACGGGCGACGGCGTACTGCGGCTGGGCAAGCGGTCGTTCGGCGTGGACGAGTTCGCGCTGATGGCGATCGTCAACCGGACGCCGGACTCCTTCTTCGACCGCGGTGCGACCTACGCGACCGACGCGGCGTACGCGGCGATCGACAAGGCCGTCGCCGAGGGTGCGGACCTGGTCGATGTCGGCGGGGTGAAGGCCGGGTACGGCGAGCCGGTCAGCGAGGCCGAGGAACTGCGCCGGACCGTGGACTTCGTGGCCGGTATCCGGGCCCGGCACCCGGAGCTCGTGATCAGCGTGGACACGTACCGTAGCGCAGTGGCCCGCGAGGTTGCGGCGGCCGGTGCGGACCTGATCAACGACACCTGGGCAGGCGCCGATCCGGACCTCGTGTACGCCGCCGCCGAGGCCGGGACAGGACTGGTCTGCAGTCACGTCGGCGGCCTCTCGCCGCGCACCGATCCGCACCGGATGGCGTACGACGACGTGGTTGCGGACGTGATCCGTACGACGACCGCGCTCGCCGAGCGGGCGGTCGCAGCTGGCGTACGACGGGACGGCATCCTGATCGACCCGACGCACGACTTCGGCAAGAACACACTCCAGTCGCTCGAACTGACCCGCCGGCTGGACGAGCTCGTGGCCACCGGCCTGCCGGTGCTGGTCGCGGTCTCGAACAAGGACTTCATCGGCGAGACCCTCGAGTTGCCGCCGGGGCAGCGCGGCAACGGAACCCTGGCGGCGCTCACAGTCTCCGCCTGGCTGGGCGCCCGCGTCTTCCGCGTGCACGACGTACCGGCGGCGCGGCAGGCGCTCGACCTCGTCGCCGTACTGCGGGGCACCAAGCAGCCCGCCGGCACCCGAAGGAGCCTGGCCTGATGCGCCGCCTCGAGGACCTGTCCGACGATGAACTGGTCGAGCTGTACCAGGTGGCGGACCGCGGTGTCCGGCACGTAAGGGCGAACTTCGTGACCAGCCTGGACGGCGCGGTGGCGATCGACGGCCGGTCGAAGGCACTGTCGAGCGACTCCGACAGTCGCGTGTTCAGCATCATCAGGCGGCTCGCGGACGTCGTGCTGGTCGGTGCCGGGACGATCCGCGACGAGGGGTACACGCCGCTGCGGCTGTCCGGTGCCTCTCGCGCGTGGCGGACGGACGCGGGGCTCGCGGAGAACCCGACGCTCGCGATCGTGTCGTCCCGGCTCGAGCTGAGCCCGTCGGACCCGGTCTTTCGGTCCGCTGTCCGGCCGATCGTGGTCACGCACGCCGCCTCACCGCCCGAGCGCCGGGAGCAACTCGGCGAGGTGGCCGAGCTGCTCGTCCTAGGGGCCAAGGCTGTCGATCTGCCGGCGGTGCTGGACGAGTTCCACGGGCGTGGGATGGGGCAGATCCTGACCGAGGGTGGTCCGCTGCTGCTCGGCGCGCTGACCGCGGCCGGCCTGCTGGACGAGCTGTGCCTCACGCTGGCCCCGGTGCTGGCCGGCCCGGGAGCAGGCCGCATCATCGACGGCGAACCGGTGCCTGCTCGGCGGATGCGCCTGCAGACGCGGCTGGCCGCCGCCGACGATTACCTCTTCTTCCGCTACCTCCGGGAGGCCTGAGCCGGTGTCTGTCGTCGCTGCCGCGGTCTGTCCGCACCCGCCGCTGCTGGTCCCGGAGGTCGCGACCGGCGCGGCGCCGGAGCTGGACGATCTCCGCGCTGCCTGTCTGACCGCGATCGACGCGCTGTCGGCGGCGTCGTCGATCCTGGTCGTCGGATCGGGGACTGCGGGTGCGTACGACGCGTCCGCGGGTGGTTCGTTCGGCGCGTACGGCGCACCGGGTGTGCGGATCGGAACGGGACCGGCGGTTCTGCCGTTGTCGCTCGCGATGGGCGGCTGGCTGCTCGACCGATCCAAGTCCGCTCAGCTGCCACGCGGCTATCGGGCGGTGCCCGGCGACACTGCGCCCGGTGATTGCGTACGGCTCGGGCGAGAGCTTGCCGAGAGCAACGAGCGGCTCGGTCTGCTGGTGCTGGGCGACGGCTCGGCGCGGCGTAGCGAGCATTCGCCGGTGCATCTGCATCCGCGCGCGGAGATCTTCGACACCACCGTCGCGCAAGCCTTGCGGGCCAAGGATCTCGACGTACTCGAGGCGCTCGATCCCGACCTGGCGCGTGAGCTGCAAGCCGCCGGCCGCGCGCCCTGGCAGGTGCTGGCCGGAGCCTTGGAGGGTACGTCGCTGTCCGGCGACCTGCTCTACGAAGCGGCTCCGTACGGCGTCGGCTACCTGGTCGCGACCTTCGCGTAGCTCGCGGCGCGGTCCCTGCACGGGCGGCCGAAGTCGCTGATACTGGCCGGGTGACTGACGAACGGACGGGGTACCGGCGGTCGGCGAAATCGGCGCGCGGTGAGGCGCGCCGACGCGAACTGCTCGACAAGGTGACCGACGAGCTCGGCGCCAACGGGCTCGTGGACTTTTCACTGCGGCGTGCGGCACGGGCGGCCGGTACGACGCACAAGGTGCTGCTGTACCACTTCGACGGACCCGAGGATCTGCTGACGCAGGCCGTGCTGCAGTTGCGCGAACGCCGGATCAGCCGGGCCCTCGCGGCCGCGACCGAGCGCAGCGACCTGTCGCTGGCGGAGCGGGTGCGGTCGGTGTGGCCGACGTTGGTCGGCGCGGAGTCGTGGGTGCTGGACCAGGCGATCGGGCTGGCGATGTACGACGCCGCGCGGTACGCGGACCTGGCGCGATCGGCCTCCCGGCAGTACCTGCCGACGTTGCTGTCCCTCTGTCCGGACGACTGGACGGAGCAGCGCAAGACCGAGGTGGCGGAGCTGATCCTGGCGAGCCTGCGCGGGTTCCTGATCGAGTGGCGGACCAGCGGCGACGCGGACGGGATCGAGGCCGGATTCGCGGCGCTGGCCCGGGCGCTGGAGCGGGAGGAACGGGCGTAGACAGTTTGCGAACCACGTGGTTCAGTTCTCGGTATGCGCGACAAGGTGCGCAGCTGAGCAGCAAAGCGCTGAACGCGGGCAACCGGTACCCACGGTGGCAGCGGGCGATCGCGGCGCGTTCTGTCCTACCTGCTGCGTTCTACCGACCTGTGAAGTACGCCGCGGCGGTCCGGTGTCCACTGCTGTACGTCGTGTGCGAGGGCGACCAGTCCGCGCTGGCAGCACCCACACTGAAGGCAGCAGCTCGGACGCCGAACGCAGAGGTCCTGCAGGTGCCCGGGGGCCACTACGCGCCGTTCCTCGACGCTCATGAAGAGGTGGTGGAGGCCGAGCTCGCGTTCCTGCGCAAGCACCTGGCAGCTGACGCGGCGCGATCCAGTAAATCCTGCTCGACGGGTACTTCCGGCCACCGGGCTGCTGTGTCAGCGAGGTCGGCCCGGCCCGCTGCACGCAGTTGGTCGGCCAGCTCGGAGCGGGCGGCCTGTACGGCGGCCACTGCCTCGTCAGATGTGGCGTGGGGCCCGGACCAGTTGCAGACCGCGTCTCCCGCATACCAGTCGCCTGCGGCGTTGCGGCGTACATGCGCTGTGGCCAGGCGGGCAGCAGGGAGTGGCAGGTCGGCCAGCTGAACGACGGCATCCACCGCCACCACATCCGCGGACAGGTCGAGCAATGGGCGTAGCTCGACCGCATCGGTGACGACGAACTCGTAGCCGGCGGGCGCCTGCTCGCGCAGCCAGGCCAGCGCCTCTTGGGCAGTCTGGTGTAGCTGATCAGCGTTGTCCGCGTCAGCAAGCGTGTGGACGCCGCAGAGCCGTGTGTGCGTCGGGCGGAGCTCGTTCTGCCACAAGCGGACCTGCAGCTCGTCCTGCCCGGACAGCCGGCGTCCGAGGATGCGCGCCAGCCCGACCACGTCGAAGTTCAGCTCGTCGGTCGTCCGCCGCCGCCCCGGCACGGGGGTTTCACCGGGACGAGTGCCCCGAGTGGTCCATGGACCGACGTGCCACCGCGCCAGAGCTGTCATGCGTTGACAGTAACCGGTGGAGCTGGGCCGTCTGGATCACAGCCCGGATCACAGCCCGGATCACAGGCCGGATCACAGGCCGGATCACAGGCCGGATCACAGGCCGGATCACAGGCCGGATCGTAGGCTGACCAGGTGACCTACACCGTGGGCCGTCTGGCGGATGTGCTGGCCGATGCGGTCAGCTGGCTGTCCGTACGGACCGCGACCGCGGTGCCGGGACCGGACTGGGTCTCGTGCGCGGACCTGATCGCAGAACAGCAAGCCGGTGGCGACCCTACGTACTCGTGGCGCGCGGCCGCCGCAGCCGACTACGCGCGCGACTACGCGATCGATCCGCCGCGGCAGGTCGCAGCCATGTTCACGCTCATGTGGTACGTCCAGGTGCCGTCCTTGGTGGCCGCCGTGACCGCAGCCGTCACAGGTGTCTCGCCGAGCGTGTCAGCGGCCGCTCTGGCGTTCAAGCGGCACCCGGTCGCGCACTACCCGGCTGAGATCGCTCTGCTGTCCGAGGACGTCGTACCGGTCGATGTCGCGGCTGCACAGCACAAGGAGCACGTGAGCGCGTTTCTGGACTCGTACCGACCCGGTGTGAAGCTGGGGTCGCTGCAGCGGTTCGGTGCGGTGGACGACGAGGTCCGCGCGGCGCTGCGGTTGCCGGAGGATGCGCCGTACACCGATGCCGTGGCGAGCGCGTTCGGAGTGTCGCTGGAGGACAAACTGCGCACCTCGTGCTGCTACTTCTACGTACTGCCGGGGGTCACGGCCTGTAGTGGGTGTCCGCGCTTCCGCTGATCGCGGGCCGCGCGCCGAAAACTGTCGGTGGCTTCGGGAAACATGCCTGGCATGAATCGACAGGCCTTCCAGACGTCACCGGCGGGTAATCCTTGGTCGGTTGTCCAGCTCTGGACCCGGAGCTAGGTTCGCTGACGTGGCCTCGTCCGGTGGTTCCCCGGCGACGACTCCGATCGGCTCGCGTGCCGATGCGGAGGGTTACGTCGCGATGGTCTGTTTCAAGCACGGTCCACCCCGGTTGTTCGGCGTCGAGCTCGAGTGGACGGTGCATCACGCGGAGGATCCGCGCCGGCCTCTCGACGCCGGTCGGCTGAGCAAAGCCCTGGGCGCGCATGCGCCCGCCACCCTGGTCCCGGGCAGTCCGCAACTGCCGCTGGGCCGGGGCGCGCTGGTCACCGTGGAGCCGGGTGGCCAGGTGGAGATCTCCGGCCCCGCGGCGGACTCGGTCCCGCGGCTGATCGAGGACACCGCCGCCGACGCCGCACAGCTGACGGCTCTGCTGCAGGACGCGGACCTGGTCCCGGGCCGCTACGGCCTCGACCCCTTCCGCACACCCCGCCGCATCCTCACCGTCCCGCGGTACGCCGCGATGGAGCAGGCCTTCCGCCGCGTCGGACCGCACGGCCCACGGATGATGTGCAGCACCGCAGGCCTGCAGATCTGCCTCGACGCCGGCGAAGCCGAGCAGACCGCCCTCCGCTGGCGGGCCCTGCACGATCTGGGTCCCGCGCTGGTCGCCCTGTTCGCGAACTCGCGCCGCCGCGCCGGAGCCGACACCGGCTGGGCGTCGGCCCGGACCGAGGCCACCTTCGGCACCTGTGCACCCTTCACCGAACCGCCTGCACTGGGGGAGGACCCGGCCGCTGCCTGGGCCCGGACGGCGATGGAGGCGCCGGTGCTCTGCTTCCGGCGCGGGGACAGCTGGGACGCGCCGACCGGCCTCACGTTCGGCGCCTGGGCGGACGGACAGTTGCCCGGCGACAGACCGACGTACGACGACCTCGACTACCACCTGTCCACGCTGTTCCCGCCGGTCCGGCCGCGTGGGTACCTCGAGGTCCGCTATCTCGACGCACAGCCGGGTGCCGGCTGGATCGCCCCGACCCTGCTGCTGACCGCCCTCATGTCCGCGTCGATCGACCAGGTGCTGGCCGCGGCCGAGCCGGCCGCCGGCCGGTGGTTCCCGGCCGCGCGCGAAGGGCTGCAGGACACCTTGGTACTGCGCGCCGCCCGCGACGTCGTCGCGCTCGGCATCGAGGTCCTGGACCGGACCGGCGCGGCCCCCGAACTCATCGCTGCCACCGCAACCCGGCTGCGGCGCATCGTCGACACCACCCACGGAAGGCGAGCTTCATGAACCACCAACTGTCCGATCTGTCGCCGGAGCAACTGCGGACGTATGTCGCCGAGCAGCTCGAGCGGTCGCGGACGCGGACGGTGCAGCTGACCGATGCCGTCGACACCGACGACCTGGTCAAGCAGCACTCCAAGCTGATGTCGCCGCTGGTCTGGGACTACGCCCACATCGGCAACCAGGAGGAGCTCTGGCTGGTCCGCGACGTCGGCGGGCGGGAGCCGCTGCGCCAGGACATCGACGAGCTGTACGACGCCTTCCAGCACCCGCGTGCGGAGCGGCCGACGCTGCCGCTGCTCGGCCCGGAGGAAACGCGTAGCTATGTCACCGAGGTGCGGGACAAGGTCCTCGACGTCCTCGACCAGGTGAAGTTCGACGCCGGGCGCGAGCTGGTGGACAACGCGTTCGCGTTCGGCATGATCGCGCAGCACGAGCAGCAGCACGACGAGACGATGCTGGCCACCCACCAGCTGCGCGACGGCGCGCCTGTTCTCGACGCACCACCGCCGCCGCCCGGGCGTTCGCTGCCGTCGGCGGAGGTGTTCGTCCCCGGCGGTGTCTTCGAGATGGGTACGTCGATCGAGCCGTGGGCGCTGGACAACGAGCGGCCCGCGCACGCCGTCCACGTGCAGCCGTACGTGATCGACACCGCCCCGGTGACGAACGGGGAGTACCTGCGGTTCGTGCTCGGCGGCGGGTACCAGGATCCGCAGTGGTGGACCGAGCCCGGGTGGGCGCATGTGCAGAAGGCGTCGCTGGTCGCGCCGCGGTTCTGGTCGCAGGTCGACGGCGAGTGGTGGCGGCTGCGGTTCGGGCACCAGGAGCGGTTGCCGCTGGACGAGCCGGTCATGCATGTCTGCTTCTACGAGGCCGAGGCCTATGCGAAGTGGGCGGGCAAGCGACTGCCGACCGAGGAGGAGTGGGAGTTCGCCGCGCGGTTCGACCCGGCGAGCGGGCGGACCAGGCGGTTCCCGTGGGGCGACGAGTCGCCGGGTCCGCAGCACGCGAACCTCGGCCAGCGTCACCTCCGCCCCGCACCGGCCGGTGCGTATCCGGCGGGCGCCTCACCGCTCGGTGTGGAGCAGTTGATCGGCGACGTCTGGGAGTGGACGTCGAGCGACTTCCGCGGGTACCCCGGGTTCCGCGCGTGGCCGTACGACGAGTACTCGCTGGTCTTCTTCGGCCCGGAGTACAAGGTGCTCCGCGGCGGCTCGTTCGGGACCGACGAGGTCGTTGCCCGCGGCACCTTCCGGAACTGGGACTACCCGATCCGCCGGCAGATCTTCGCCGGCTTCCGTTGCGCGCGCGACCCGCGCCCCGACGAGTTGCCCGCCTGATGTGCCGCCACCTGGCCTACCTGGGCCCACCGGTCACGTTGTCGTCGCTGGTGCTCGAGCCGTCCCACTCGCTCTACGAGCAGAGCTGGGCGCCGACCGACATGCGCGGCGGCGGGTCGGTCAACGCCGACGGCTTCGGACTCGGCTGGTATCCCGAAGGGGATGCGGCCGTGTCCGGCGGCCCGGTGCGCTACCGGCGCGACGTCCCGATCTGGACCGACGAGAACCTGCCCGGTCTGGCCGGCACCATCCGCTCCGGCGCCGTACTCGCCGCGCTCCGCAACGGCACCGTCGGGCTGCCGTACGGCCAGTCGGCGGTCGCGCCGTTCGGGTCCGACCACTGGCTGTTCAGCCACAACGGGCGCATCCCCGGCTGGCCGGACGCGACCGTCAAACTGGCCGAGCAGCTACCGGTCGCGGACCTGCTGCGCGTGCCGCCGATCGACTCGGCCTTTCTCTGGGCCTTGGTCGCGCATCGGCTCGGTGAGGGTGTGCCGCCGGCCGACGCGGTCGCGGCGGTGGTACAGGAAGTCGAGGCGCTGGCGCCCGGATCACGCCTGAACATCCTGCTGACCGACGGCGAGCAACTCGTCGCCACCGCATGGGTTCACTCGCTGCACGTCCGCCGTACCGACAACTCCGTGACCGTCGCCTCCGAGCCGTTCGGCCCCGACCGCTGGACCGCCGTCCCCGACCGCTCGCTCCTCGTGGCCACCGCCACCAACCTGCAGATCACCCGGATGGAAGGCAGAGCGTGACCCTCATCGACGTACATCTGACCCCGGACTACGCGGCCCGCGCCCTGCGGGACGACGTACGGGCAGGGCTCTCGGCGACACCGAAATGGCTGCCGCCGAAGTGGTTCTACGACGCGCGGGGGAGCGAGCTGTTCGAAGAGATCACGCGACTGCCGGAGTACTACCCGACCCGTGCCGAGCGAGAGATCCTGCAGACGCGCGCCGGTGAGATCGCGGCGATCACCGGGGCGCACACACTGGTCGAGCTCGGATCGGGATCGTCGGAAAAGACGCGGCTGCTGCTCGACGGTCTGCGCGACCACGGGACACTCACGTCCTTCGTCCCGCTCGACGTGTCCGAGTCCGCGCTGCGGGAGGCGGCCGACGCGATCAACGCCGATTATCCACAGCTCGACGTCCACGGTGTGGTCGGCGACTTCACCGCCCACCTCGACAAACTGCCCGGCGACCCGCCGCGGATGGTCGCGTTCCTCGGCGGCACGATCGGCAACCTGATCCCGGCCGAACGCGCCACCTTCTACACCTCGATCCGCGACGTCCTCGACCCCGGCGAGTGGCTGCTGCTCGGCACCGACCTGGTCAAGGATCCCGCCACCCTGATCGCGGCGTACGACGATGCCGCCGGCGTCACCGCCGAGTTCAACAAGAACGTGCTGCGGGTCATCAACCGGCAACTCGGCGCCGACTTCGACGTCGACGCCTTCGATCACGTGGCGATCTGGGATCCCGAGAACGAGTGGATCGAGATGCACCTGCGCGCCACCCGCGCGATGCGCGTCCTGATCCCGGAGATCCACCTGGAGGCGTCCTTCGCGGCAGGCGAGGAGATCAGCACCGAGATCTCCGCCAAGTTCCGCCGCGCCGGCGTCGAGTCCGAACTCGCCGAAGCGGGCTTCACCCCGGCCGCCTGGTGGACCGACACCGAGTCCCGCTTCGCCCTCTCCCTCTGGAAAGCCGCCTGACCCAGGCCCCACCCACGCGGTCTCGGCCCGGGTCTACCGTCGAGGCCGCATCCGACCCCGCCGAGGGCGCCCGTTGCCCATCGAGGCGAGGGTTGCCCGTTGAGCTGGAGGGTTGCCCATCGAGTTAGAGGGTTGCCTGTCGAAGTGGGGGGGGGTTGCCCATTCAAATTTTGAATGGGCAACCCCCCACCTCAGGGGGCAAGGGGTAGCTGGGTCAGCTGCCTTGTTTGATCAGGTCGTTGATCTTGTCGATGTAGGTCTGCAGCTCGCTGACCGGCTTCTTGCCGCTCAGGATGGGCTGGTAGTTGGCGGTGGTGAGGTCGCCGACCTGTTGCGCCCACTGGGTGGTGAAGCGGACGCCGACCGTCTTCTCGGCAGCCAGGTCGGCCTTGACCGTGTCGACGACGGTGCTCTGCTGCGCCTTGGTGAGTGCGTCGAAGTAGCTCGCCTGGGCGGGCGTGTACGCCGGTGGCGCGACCGGCGAGGCCGGGAGTACGGCGTCCCAGACCTTGGTGTTGATGTACTCGAGCACCTTGAACGTCGCGTCCTCGTTTTTGGTGTACTGCGGCGTGCAGATGCCGACCGAGTCGTACAGCGTGGTCGGTGTCTGGACCTGCGGGAACGGCGCGAACCCGTACTTGATCTTCGGTTTGTCGGTCTGGAACCCGGCCGCCAGCCACTGACCGCCGAACGTCATCGGCACCTTGCCGGCCGCGAACAGCGACTGCACGTTGGCGGCGTCGTACCCGGGCGGTGCGACCGAGCCGTTCTTGATCGCGGCGACCAGCTTCTCGACGCCTTCCTTGTACTTGTCGTCGGCCTCGGCCTTTGTCGGGTGGTTCACGTCGTCGGTGAACGGCGCACCGCCGGCCGAGACGGAGTACATGCTCATCGTGAACGGGCCGTCCCCGCCGGTCAGCTGGTCGGCGACGAGACCGTACTTCGCCCCGTTCTTGTTCGCCAGCTTCGCGGCCGCGGCGTACATGTCGTCCCAGGTCCAGCCGGCCTTCGGCAGCGGCAGTCCGGCGGCGGTGAACGCGTCGGCGTTGTACCAGACGCCGTACGTGTTCATCAGCGACGGCAGCCCGCCCATCTGGCCGTCGGCGGTCTTCCAGTTGTCCATCGCGGACGGGACGAACTTGTCCGCCGTGAAGTCGCCCTCGCCGTTCTTGATCCGCTCGGACCAGTCGACGAGCAGACCCTGGGACGTGTACTGCTGCTCGGTGTCGTTACCGCACCAGAACAGGTCGGGCAGCTGCTTCGCCTGGGTCAGCGACGCGAGCTTGTCGCCGTACTGACCGCTCGGGGTGTCGAGCAGTTGGACGGTGATGTTGTCGTCCTTGAAGCCCTCCAGGGCCTTCTTGATCGCGGCATTCGTCTCCGCCGACTCCCAGGTCATCACGGTCACGGTCACCGGACCGTCACTCGAGCCACCGGAGTCCGAACCGCTGCAGGCCGTTGCCGCCAGCAACCCCGCGCACGCGAGCGCGGTCACACCCAATGTCCTTCTCACACCTGACCTCTTTCCGGGTTATTTCTGGTTCGTGCTGCCGAGAGCGCCGAGACCCTGGATGAAGTAGCGCTGCGCGGCGAAGAAGATGATCAGCGGCGGCAGCATGTACAGCAGGTTCGTGGCCATGTAGTAACTCCAGTCCGGCGTCTTCCCCGCGAACGGGGAGATGAACGCCGCCATCCCGACCGACAACGGCCACTTGCCGGACGAGTACAGGTAGACCAGCGGATTCAGGTAGTCGTTCCAGGACGCCTGGAACGCGAGGATCGCCATCGTGATCCAGGCCGGGCGGGTCAACGGCAGCATCACGCTGACGAAGATCCGCAGGTGACCGGCCCCGTCGATCTTGGCCGCCTCGTCGATCGAGTACGGGATCGCCAGGAAGTACTGCCTGGCCAGGAAGATGAACAGCGGGTTGCCGCCAAGGAAGGCGGGCACGATCAACGGCAGCCAGGTGTCGTACCAGCCGATGCTCTTGTAGAGCTGGAACAACGGGATCAACCCGACCACGCCGGGCAGCAGCATGCTGCCGACGAACAGGTAGAACCAGAGCTTGCGGCCGGGGAACCGCAACCGGGCGAGCGCGTAGCCGGCCATCATCGCGGTCATCACCCCGCCGAGCACGCTGAGACCGGTGATCACCAGCGAGTTCAGCAGCAGCCGCGGGAAGTGGATCGCCTTCGGCCCCTCGATGAAGTTGCTCCAGGTCCACTCGTGCGGCAGCAGCTTCGGCGGGATGTCGAAGACCGCGGTACGGCTCTTCAGGCCGATCGTGATCATCCACAGCAGCGGCACGATCATCACCGCGCAGATGAACAGCGCGACGACGTACCAGGACGTCGTACCGATCAGGTGCGGCTTCTTCTTCGCGGGACGAGCGGCCTGATCCGGCGCCGTCACCGTCGGAACGTCAGTCGGGAGTGTTGTCACTGTAGGTCCAGAGAGAGGTGAACTTCGCGGCCAGCGCGATCACGGCGATGATGACGATGAACAGCACCCACACCTGCGCGGACGCGTAGCCGAGCTGCGGGATCCGGCCGAGGGTGGGGAAGCCGTTCTCGTAGATGGACAGCATCAGCACCTTGGTGCTGAACCCCGGTCCGCCGTTGGTCAGGATCTTCGGCTGGTTGAACGTCTGCAGCGCGGCGGTGGTCTGCAGGATGACCTGCAGCAGCATGATCGGGCTGATCGTCGGCAGCGTGATCCGGAAGAACGTCGCCCACGGGCCGGCACCGTCGACCCGCGCGGCCTCGTACAGCTCGGTCGGCACCGCCTGCAGCGCGGCGAGGAAGATGATCATCGTCCCGCCGACGCCCCACAGCATCACCAGCACGACCGACGGCATCGACATCGTCGAGCTCTGCAGCCACAGACTGGTCGGCAGGCCGAGCCGGTCGAGGATCGTGTTCAGCAGTCCGACCTGGGGGTCGAGGATGAACTTCCAGAGCGTGATCGTCGCGACTGCGGGCAGCACGACCGGCAGGTACGCCAGCGTCCGGACCAGGCGCACCCCGGCGAAGCGCTGGTTGCAGAACATCGCCAGCGCGAGCCCGAGGATCAGCGACAACGGGACGTACAGCAGCACCAGATAGCCGGTCGCCCGCAACGCCGGCCAGAAGACCGGGTCGGTGCTGAACAATCGGCGAAAGTTGCCGAGGCCAACGAAGACCGGATCGGTCAGCCCGTTGTACTTCGTCAACGCGAGATAGAGCGAACGGATCAGCGGATACGCCACGAAGACCGTGAACCCGATCACCGCCGGTGCGATGAACAGGTACGCCGCCGTGACGTCGGAGCCGGCGTTCCGGCTCATGCCACCACGGCCACCGCGCCGTGTGGTGGCCGATCCGCCGGCAGAGACAGAATTCATCCGGCCTCCTGGACGGTAACGTTTCCAACGTTTTACTGTGGGGTGACGATGCCGTGTCCCGAAAAGGAAGTCAACCCCGTGTCCGAAACGTTTCCAAGCTGTCCGGTGCCCTCCCGGGAGGGGGTCTGGAGTCCTGCTGCGTCAGACTTGGGGTGGGCCGCCGAGGGCCGCACCCCGCGACGCGGCGGCGCCGCAGGCGGGGATCGGATACTGGACGGGGGTTGCTGGGATGTCTGCTGAGGTGTCGCGGCCGACGATGATCGACGTCGCTCGACGCGCCGGGGTCGGCCTGGGCACGGTGTCGCGGGTCGTCAACGGCGGGCACGGCGTGCGTGCGGAGACCGCGCAGCGGGTTCGGGCGGCGATCGACGAGCTCGGGTTCCAGCGCAACGAGGTCGCCCGGGCACTGCGGCCGGGCAAGAAGTCGACGAGTCTCGCGCTGGTGCTCGGTGACCTCACCAACCCGTTCTACGCGACCATCGCGAAAGCGTCGCTCGAGGTGGCCGGCCAGTCCGGGTACGCCGTCGTGCTCGGCAGCGTCGACGAGGACCCGGAGGGGGAGAAGCGGGCGATCCAGGAGCTGGTGAGCCGCCAGGTGGCCGGTCTGATGATCGTGCCGGACCAGGGTGATCACGCGTTCCTGGAAGGTGCCGGCGTGCCAGTGGTGTTCGTGGACCGCCCGGCGACCGGGATCGACGCGGACATCGTGATGGTCGACAACGAAGGCGGCGGCCGGCTGGCGGCGGAGCATCTGCTGCAGCAGGGCCACGAGCGGATCGCGATCCTGCTCGCGCCGTCGTACTACACGATCGGGCGCCGGCTGCGCGGATTCCGCCGCGCGCATCGCGCCGCGGGTGTCGAGGTGGACGAATCGTTGGTGATCCAACTGCCGGAAGGCAACGCGGAGGCCGCCGAGAAGGCGACCCGCGAGGTGATGCTGCGGCCGGATCCGCCGACGGCGATCTTCGCGTCGACCAACTTCCTCGCCGAAGGTGTGTTGCGGGCGCTCGGCGAGCTCGACCAGCAGCCGGCGGTGGTGGGGTTCGACGACTTCCGCCTGGCCGACATGCTGCCGACGCCGGTCTCGGTCGTGGCCTCCGACATCGCCGAGTTGGGCCGCAGCGCGGCACGGCTGCTGCTGGATCGTGCATCCGGTGCCGACACCCGCCCGCCGCAGCGGATCGTGCTGCCATGTGCGTTGATCGAGCGCGGCTCGGGGGAGCGGCCGCCTTCTGCCGGTAACAGAAAAGGTCGCTAGCGCCGTTCCGGGCTGACTAAGGTCGGCGGCGTGTACTACGAGAGCTTCGGTTCCGGGCGGCCGGTCTTCTTCCTGCCGAGCTGGGGCGGTGACGCAGGCGAGGGGCGTGACACCCACGAGCCGCTCTTCGCGCAGCGGCCGGGCTGGCGGCGGGTGTACGTCGATCCGCCCGGGACCGGGCGCTCACCCGCGGTCGCGTCGATCACCGACCAGGACGGGATGCTCGCCGCGATCGCCGCGCTGATCGACTCGTTGGCCGGTGGTGAACGATTTGCCCTGGCCGGTACGTCGGCCGGTGGGCTGCACGCGCGCGGCATCGTCAGGCGCGATCCGTCGCGCGTCCTCGGGTTGTTGCTTCGGGCACCGGGTGTCGTCATCGATCGTGCGCGGCGCACCCTTCCGTCCGGTGAGGCGCTCGTCCAGTCGGCAGCGCACGACCGGCAGCACGCGTACTACGATGCGGCCGAGTCCCGGGCGGACCTCGCGTTCCTCGGCCGGATCCAGCGGGACGTGTCGACGTACGGGCTGCGCGAGGACCCGTCGGTTCGCTTCGACCGCCCCACGCTGGTCGTCACCGGTCGGCAGGACACCATCGCGGGGTACGCCGATGCGTGGTCGATCCTCGGCGACTACCCGCGCGCGACGTTCGCCGTACTGGATCAGGAGGATCACTTCCTGCCCGGGCCCGGGCTCGCGGTGTACCACGCACTGGTCGCCGATTGGCTGGACCGGATGGAGAGCGAGCACCCGGACGCGTGAGGGGCGGGACACGCGTCCGGGTGCTGGGGGAGTGGATCAGACGGTTCTTGGCCTACACGGCAGTCGGCTCAGGTAGGGGTGTGGATCAGAAGTTCGGCCAGGCCCAGCCGAGGTAGTTGGAGAAGTACGGGAGTTTCGCGAGGCCGATTTTGCCGTTGACGCTGGTTGCCCAGAAGTAGCCGTCACCGCGGGCGACGCCGACGTGGCCGTACGGTGCGGCGAGGTCCCAGAACACCAGGGCGCCCTTCGGCGGGTTCAGGTCCCCGCGGTGCGCGACACCACGGGCGACCGCGTCGTTCCAGTCGGCCTTCGCCGATGGCCAAATGCCGGTCTTCCCGTACGAGTTCTCGGCGGCCATCTCGCAGTACCCCTGGTACGCGGTGGATCCGTTGCGGGCGACGTACCATGCGATCGCCTTGTCGGCGCGCGGGTTGGTCGAGCACAGCGGCGCGACGAGTCCGTTGCTGCCGGTGTTGACGTACGCGTCGCTGATGAAGCCCTTGCCGGGGACGTGGTCCCAGATCAGGCTGCGGCCGAACTTGCCGGTGACGGGCTCGCCGTACAGCTGGCAGTCGATCTCGACGGGGCCGTCCGGTTGCGTGCCGACCGCGCCGAAACTGGTGGCGTTGCCGGACCGGATCGTGACGCCGACGTTGGTGTCGGTGTCGACCGTTCCGGTCGCGGCGTGCGCCGGGAGCGCGCCGGTGCCGAGAGCGGCGGCACCGGCGAGCAGGGTGATTGCGGAGAGACGGGCTGTGATGCGCAAGAGGGCGGTACGCATTGTGGTGTTCCCTTCTCGAGTTGTCCCCCGCAGACAACCAGAAAGTGATGGTGTTGTCGCAGTGGGCAACGCGCCCCGGCGACCGGTCAGAAGTTGGGGTGGGCCCAGCCGAGGTAGTTCGAGAAGTACGGCAGCGTCGCCTTGCCGATCTTGCCGTTGACACTGGTCGCCCAGAACTTGCCGTCGCCGGTCGCGAGGCCGACATGGCCCCAGGAGCTGATGTTCCAGAACACCAGGGCGCCCTTGGGCGGGTTCAGATCGCCGCGGTGTGCGGCGCCGCGCCGTACGGCGTCGTTCCAGTTGGCGATCGCCGACGCGTAGACGCCGGTCCGGCCGTACGCGTTCTCGACTGCCTTCTCGCAGTACCCCTGGTATGCGGTCGACCCGTTCCGGGCGGCGAACCACGCGATCGCGTCGTCTGCCCGCGACTGAGGTGCGAGCTCGCTCGACTCCGACACGGCTGGGGCTTGGGTCCTGGCTTGGGCCGGCGTGGTGCTTGCGGTGGTGGTTGCGGTGGCGGTTGCGGTGGTGGCTGTGGTGGCTGTGGTGGCTGTGGCGGGCAGGGCGGCGGCGCCGGCCAGGACTGATCCGGTGAGGACGGCGACCGTGGTCAGCCGGGTGAAGGTTCGGGACAGCAGCGTGCTCATGGATTGCCTTTCGCTCTGAGCTCCGACGAACGGGGCCTGTTGGCTTGGAGAATCGCTCCCGTCTGCAGACAATCAGAGCGTGATTGCGTTGTCGCAGTGGGCAACGGAGAATAATCACGATGAGTTGTCATCAGAAGTAGAAAAGTAACGGCGAGAGCGGAGAGTGCGCCGTGCGACCAGCGCAGGCTCGGTTTGTGATCGGAGCGCGTATGCGCGAGCTGCGCGAGGCCGCCGGGGTGCCCTTGAGCCGGGCCGCGGCCGAGTCCGGCTGGGACAAGGGGCATCTGTCCCGGGTGGAGCGCGGTCACACCAAGCCGAGCCGCGAGCTGATCGAGTGGTACGACGCCTCGTTCGGCGCGAACCAGGCGCTCGTCAATCAGCTGATGGAGCTCGATGCCGCGGTCCGCGCCGGCCGCGACATGTCACAACGGGACATGCGCCGGCACGTACAACCGGTGCTGCTCGGCGGATCCGTACCGATCGACCACCACCCCGACGACCGCGCCGAACTGGTCGGCGAGACCGTGCCGGACGGAACCCAGGTGTGCCGCGAGCAGGTGTTCGAAAAGACCTGGATGATCCGCAACAGCGGCGAACGCCCGTGGCGCAATCGCTGGCTCACCCGCCAAGGCGCCGCCGGCACCCCCGGCTGGCTCCGCTCCCCGACCCGCGCCGCCGTCCCCGACGCCGAACCAGGCGACATCGTCACCGTCACGATGACACTGCAAGCACCGCACCAGGTCGGCGCCTCCACCGCCTACTTCAAACTCACCGACGAAGCCGGCCGCCTCTACTACCCCGGCCTCGAATCCCCACCCCTCTACTGCACCATCTTCACCACCTACGACCCCTGACCCGTCCCACACCCGCCGTCGGCCGCGACCGCGCCGGGCGCAGTTGTGGTTGGTGTGGACAGGAAGTGGTGGGCGTGCACCCGAAATAACCTGTTCAAGCCCACCAGTTCCTGGCGGCTGCCCCCGCTTCTGGCGCACCGGTTGCCGCCGCGTCTGGCCCGTCGGCCGCGGCCGCGCCCGACGCAGTTGTGGTTGGTGTGGACAGGAAATGGTGGGCGTGCACTCGAAATAACCTGTTCAAGCCCACCAGTTCCTGGCGGCTGCCCCCGCTTCTGGCGCACCGGTGGCCGCCTCACGCCCTGCCCGCGCAGCGGCTGGTCCACCCGGCTCACGACTCGCCGCGCCGCCTAGGTCACGTGTTGCCGCCGCGCGTGATCCGTCGCTGCGGCCGTGCCCGGTGCAGTTGTGGTTGGTGTGGACAGGAGGTGGTGGGCGTGCACCCGAAATAACCTGTTCACACCCACGATTTTCTGGCGGTAGACGCCACACCAAGCTCGCAGGCCGCGGCCGGGCCGCGGGCGGTCGTGGCGAGCGGTTTACAGGGCGTACCTGATCCGGTGCGCGGTGGCCTCCGGCTGTTTGAAGTCTGCCCAGCCGGTCCGGACGACGTGATATCCGCGGGCGCGCAGACGGTCCTCCCGCCACTTCTCCGCGAGTACGGCGTCCGTGGCCGCGCCGTACTTGAGCGCGCCGTACTTGATCGCGCCGTCGAACTCGACGATCAACCTGGTCCCCAGCAGGAAGTCGACCCGCGCGATCAGGCGGCCGTTCTCATCGCGGATCTCGACCTGCAACCTCGGCTTCGGCAGGCCCTGGTTCGCCATCAGCACCCGCAACCGTGACTCGCCGACCGACTCGCTCAGCCCGTCGGCGAAACGTACCGCTGCCCGCGCCGCCGGGGAACCGTGCCAGAAGCGATAGCGGTCCGCCGTCGTGATCAGCGCATCGGTGGTGACGAGGTTCGCGTGAAGTGCTGCGTCGGCCAGCACGACGCCCGCCTCGTACGACGACGTGCACGCCGCCTCGACGATCGCGCGCGCCGGCGTGACCACCCGCAGACCGTCGACGACCGTGATCTCGCCGGGTGCGAACCGCGATCGATGCACGTTCGCCAAGAGGTCCGAGCGGGCGCGCCCGGCGGGCTTGGTCAGCTGAACCTTGGTGAGATCGAGACCCCAGGTCGGCAGACCGTGCAGCACGGCTGCCGACTGATGGCTGATCACCGCGCCGTCGCCCATCCGCTCCACCGCAGCCCGGATCTTCAGCAGGTGCAGTCGTCGCGCCTTCTCCCACGGTTCTTCTGTCGCAGGCCACTCGGCCGGCTCGACGTACGCATCCCTGGACAGGCGCGACCACTGCCCCGACCGCAGCCGGCGGCGGAGCTCGCTGTCGCTGTAGCCGGCCGTTGCCGCATCCGCGCGGGTGAACCAGCCGTGCCGGGCGGCGGCGAGCACTCTCAGTTTCGGGTTCATGCCAGGGAAGATGCCGTTCTCGCGACCGTCCCGAACCGACGATTTGCGGCTGTGGACAACCAGAAGCCGGGGGCTTGCACCCCAACCCGGGGCTGGAGACAGGAAATAACCACCCCGGACCCACCACTTCCTGTTCAAGCCCCCGGTTCGTGCTTGGGCGGGGTGGGTGGTGTCTGTTGGGTTCGTGGTTGGGCGGGGTGGGTGGTGGCTGTCGGGTTCGTGGTTGGGCGGGGTTGGCGGTGGCTGTCGGGTTCGTGGTTGGGCGCGGTCGGGTGGCGGACCCCCGATTCGTGGCCTGCGGGCGGTTGGGGGGTTGGTGGGGCTCTACGATCGCTGGGTGTTCAGTGAGCGGCTGGTTGAGTTTTGGGGTGAGCGGCATCTGTGCGTGTTGAGTACGGTGCGCGCGGACGGGACCGTGCATGCGACGCCGGTCGGGGCGACGCTGGACGTGGCGGCGGGGTTGGTGCGGGTGATCTGCTCCGGTACGTCGTACAAGGCGCGGGCGATCCGGCGGCTCGGGGAAGCTGCGGTGGCGGTGACGCAGGTGGACGGGCGGCGCTGGAGCACGATCGAGGGGCGGGCGGTGGTGAGCGACGACCCGGAGCGGGTGCGGGAGGCTGAGCGCCGGTACGCCAAGCGGTACAAGGAGCCGCGGGTCAACCCGCAGCGGGTGGTCATCGAAATCACCGTGACCAAGGTGCTCGGCAATGCCGGCTGACCGCATCACCGTCGTCGGCGTCAACCCGGACGGCTGGCACGGCCTGTCGGCGGCAGCTCGCCAGGCTGTCGAGTCCGCCGAGGTCCTGATGGGCAGCGTGCGTCAGCTGGAACTCATCCCGCAGCAGCAGGCTGTGCGCGTACCCTGGCCGTCGCCATTGTCGGAGGCGCTGCCACGCCTGCTGGCCGAGCATCAAGGCAAGCGGTTGTGCGTGCTGGCCAGCGGTGACCCGACGTTCCACGGCATCGGTACGACGTTGGTGCGGTTGCTCGGCGTCGACGCCGTACACGTGATCCCACAGCCCTCCAGTGCGTCGCTGGCGTGTGCACGACTGGGTTGGCCTCAGGACCAGGTACAGGTGGTCAGCCTGGTGAGCACTCCGGCCGAGCGCCTGCATCCGCATCTCCAGCCCGGGCGGCGCCTGCTGGTCCTCAGCCGTGGTGCGCAGACCCCGTTGGAGGTCGCCCAGCTATTGGTTGCTCGCGGGTACGGCTCCAGCCAGTTCACCGTCCTCGAACAGCTCACCGGTCCCGCCGAACGCGTCCGTACGGCGACCGCCGCCGACTGGTGCGGCGACGTCGACCCGCTCAACGTGATCGCCGTACGCTGCCCAGCCGACGCGCCGGTTGTCTCGACGTCGCCCGGTCTGCCTGACGACGTGTACGAGAGCGACGGCCAATTGACCAAGCGCGAAGTCCGCGCTGTCACTTTGTCCCGCCTGGCTCCCGTGCCAGGGCAGCTGCTGTGGGACGTCGGCGGCGGCGCGGGCAGCATCGCGATCGAGTGGTCGCGCCATCACCCCACCTGTCGAGCGATCGCCGTCGAGCGTGACGACGTACGGGCGAAGCGCCTGGAGCGCAACGCGAGCGCACTCGGCGCCGCAGTACGGGTGGTCGAAGGTACGGCGCCCGCGGCCCTCGCCGAACTCGAACCGCCTGACGCCGTCTTCATCGGCGGCGGCGCCACGGCCGAGGGGATGTTCGACGCCTGCTGGAATGCGCTGAAGCCCGGCGGACGTCTGGTGGCGAACGGCGTCACGCTGGAGACCGAGGTGCTGATCGCCCAATGGTACAAGGCGGTGGGCGGAGATCTGGTCCGCCTCGACGTGCAGCGCGCCTCCGCCGTCGGCGGCATGACCGGCTGGCGCCCCGCGATGCCGGTGACCATCTGGAGCGTGACCAAATGACGGTGCACTTCATCGGCGCCGGGCCGGGAGCCGCCGACCTCGTCACGGTGCGCGGCCGCGACCTGATCGCCGCATCACCGGTGTGCCTGTACGCCGGCGCGCTGGTACCGACCGAGCTGCTGGACCACTGCCCACCCGGCGCCCGCAAGGTCGACACCGCGAACCTCACCCTCGACCAGATCATCGACGAACTCGCCACCGCACACACCGCCGGCCTCGACGTCGCGCGACTGCACTCCGGCGACCCGTCCGTCTTCAGTGCCATGGCCGAACAGATGCGCCGCCTCGACGCGCTCGAGATCCCGTACGACGTGACGCCCGGCGTACCGGCGTACGCCGCGGCGGCCGCCACCCTGGGCCGTGAGCTGACCGTGCCGGAAGTTGGCCAGACCGTCGTCCTGACACGGATCAGCGGCAGCGCGAGCGCGATGCCTACCGGCGAGGACCTGGCGACACTCGGCGCGTCCCGGGCGACCATCGTGCTGCACCTCGCCGTGCAACAGATCGATCGCGTGGTCGAGGAGCTCGTCCCGAACTACGGCGCGGACTGTCCGGTCGCTGTTGTCGCGCGCGCGTCCCGGGAGGATGAGGCCGTCGTGCGCGGCACGCTGGCTGACATCGCGGAGCAGGTCAAGGCGGCCGGCGTTCGCCGTACGGCGGTGATCATCGTCGGGAAGGTGCTGTCGGCAACGGCCTTTCGGGACAGCCAGCTGTACTCGGCGGCACGTGCCCGATGAAGGTGCTGCTGCTCGGTGGCACGGGGGAGGGGCGAGAGCTCGCGAGCGTACTGCGTGATGCCGGTGTGGATGTGGTGTCGTCGCTGGCCGGGCGGACCGCGGCGGCGCGGATGCCCGTTGGCGAGGTGCGGGTCGGTGGGTTCGGCGGGGCGGCGGGGCTGGCGGCTTGGCTGCAGGAGCATCCGGTGGATGCGGTGGTCGACGCCACCCATCCGTTCGCGTCGACCATGACCGCTCATGCGGTTGCGGCGGCGCGTGAGGTCGGGGTTGAGCTGCTGGTGTTGCGGCGGCCGGGGTGGACTCCGGTGCGCGGCGACGACTGGCATTGGGCCGACTCGACAGTTGCTGCCGCTGAGTTACTGCCGCGAGTCGGAACGCGCGCGTTTCTGACCATCGGGCGGCAGGGGCTCGATGCCTTCGCGAACACCGGTCTGTGGATGCTGGCCCGCTGTGTCGATGCGCCTGAACCGCTGCCTGATTGGTGTTCGCTGATTCTCGCGCGCGGGCCGTTCACGCTCGCGGACGAGGAGTCTCTGCTGCGCGAGCACCGCGTCGATGTGCTGGTCACGAAGGACAGCGGTGGGCCGGCGACCGCCGCGAAACTGACGGCAGCTCGGCGGCTGGGGGTCCCGGTAATTGTCGTTCGACGGCCGCCGCTCCCGGGTGGTGTCGAGGTGGTTGAGACCGTCGAGGGTGCGGTTCAGTGGGTGATGCGGGTGAGCCACTCGTCGAGGAGGTGACGCTCGCCATCGGTGAGTTCGTCGAGCTGCGGCAGGTGGGCCTGTAGCGCGTTCGCGGCTGCGATCACGCCCGCGGTGCGCGTCGCGCGGGCGGTGTTCGTGCCTGTGGTGCTCGTGCCTGTGGTGCTCGTGTCTGTGCTGTTCGCATCCATGGTGATCGTGGTGATGACTGCTTCGAACATCGCATCCGGCAGGCGGGGGTCGCGCTGGTCCGCGGGTACGGCCAGGAGGGCGAGCACGGCGCCGGATCCGGCCGCCTGGACCATCTCTGCGGCCAGGTCCACGTCGACGCGCAATCGTCCGGCGGCGGCGATGTTGCGGATCCGGGTCCGCAGGATGTCCAGCCCGGCCTCGGCTGCCGCGGGGCGTTTGCCCGGTTGCGTGTCGGCGTACATCAGCAGGAAGAGCGCCGGGTTCGTGAGGCCGAACTCGATGTGCAGTTCCCATCCCGACCGCAGGTCCGCGATCGGGTCGGCGGTCGGGTCGAGGGGTGGTTTGCCGGCGAGGTACGTCGCGAAGCCGTACTCCAGGACCGCCGCGAGCAGACCGTCCTTGTCGCCGAACAGCCGGTAGATGGTCGGCGCCTGCGTCCCGGCCGCCGCCGCGACCGCCCGCGTCGACACCGCGTCCCGCCCGCCGGTTGCGAGCAGGCCGGCGGCGACCTCGACGATCTGCGCGCGCATCCGGTCCCGTCCGCTCACCGCCGCGTCGCCGGCGGTCTCCTCGATCTGCAGGTCCTCCACCCGCCCCACGATAGCGGTTGGCTCATCGTGTTAACAGTGATAGCTTCTCAATGCACTCACTGATAACAAGGAGACTGAGATGATCATCGTCACCGGAGCGACCGGCCGGCTCGGGCGTGCGGTCGTGGAACGGCTCGCCGAGCGCGCTCCGGCCGAGCAGCTCGGGGTCAGCGTGCGGGATCCGGAGAAGGCCGCGGACCTGGCGGCGCGTGGGATTCGGGTACGGCGGGGCGACTTCGGCGATCCGGTTGCGCTCGCGCACGCGTTGGAGGGTGCCGCACAAGTCCTGCTTGTCTCCGGTCCGGCTGATCCGGAGCCGCATCGGGTCGCGATCGACGTCGCCAAGGCGGCCGGTGCGAAGCGGATCGTCTACACCAGTCACCAGGCGGCGAGTCCCGATTCGCTGTTCGTCGCCACGCGCGGGCATGCCGCGTCGGAGCAGGACCTGGCGGAGTCCGGCGTACCGTTCACATCGCTGCGCAACGGGTTCTACGCGAGCACGACGGTGTACCTGCTGCGATCCGCGCTGGAGACCGGCGAGCTGATCCTCCCCGAGGACGGCCCAGTCTCGTGGACCGCCCACCAAGACCTGACCGAAGCAGCCACCATCGCCCTGATCGACCCCAACCGCCTCGCCGGGCTCACGCCCACCGACCCCAACCGCCTCGCCGGGCTCACGCCCACCGACCCCAACCGCCTCGCCGGGCTCACACCCACCGGGCCCGAGCGGCTCGCCGGGCTCACACCCACCGACCCCAACCGCCTCGCCGGGCTCACACCCACCGACCCCAACCGCCTCGCCGGGCTCACGCCCACCGGGCCCGAGCGGCTCGCCGGAGTCACGCCTGCGCTGACCGGGCAGGAGTTGTTCGACTACGCGGACGTCGCGGCGCTGGTCACGGACCTCACCGGGCGGAAGGTCACCCGCGTGACGGTGCCCGACGAGGAGTGGAGGCAGACGGCGATCGCCCACGGCATGCCGGAGTTCGCTGCCGACCTCACCCTGGGCATCTTCGCCGCCGCCCGCCGCGGTGAGTTCGCCGTAGTGGACCCGACCCTGCCCACCCTCCTCGACCGCCCCACCACGACCCTCCGCGACGTCCTCACCCAGGAACTCACCCTCTGACCCACCACTTGCCGGCACCACCGGCGGCCCGTGTGTCAGTTCGACAGGACGTCTCCGGCAACAGGTAGTGCACCTGAGTGTGAATTGAGCTGTGCGTACACCGTCTCGGCGGTGCACTACCTATCGAGCGTGCACGCCACCCGGTCGGCTGGACAAGCGCGGGCCGGACGGACGTCGGCTGGGCTGCAAGGGGCCTGGTTGGAGTTGGTGGGTGGGGTGGCGGTTGGGGGAAGGCGGGCCGATAGATTGGCGGTATGGGGATTCAGATCGCGCCGAGCATCTTGTCCGCGGACTTCGCGCGGTTGGCTGATGAGGCGGCGGCGGTGTCCACTGCGGACTGGTTGCATGTCGACGTGATGGACAACCACTTCGTGCCGAACCTGACGCTGGGCGTCCCGGTGGTCGAGTCGCTCGCGAAGGCGACGGATCTGCCGCTCGACTGTCACCTGATGATCGAGGATCCCGACCGCTGGGCGCCGGGGTACGTCGAGGCGGGGGCGTCGAGCGTGACGTTCCATGTCGAGGCGTGCAAGGCGCCGATCCGTACCGCCCGGGAGATCCGTGCCAAGGGTGCGCGGGCCGCGATGGCGCTGAAGCCGGCGACGCCGATCGAGCCGTACGAGGATCTGCTGCCCGAACTCGACATGATCCTGGTGATGACCGTCGAGCCCGGGTTCGGCGGGCAGAAGTTCCTCGACGTGTGTCTGCCGAAGATCCGTCGCACCCGGCAACTGCTCGACAAGCACGGGCTGGACCTGTGGATCGAGATCGACGGCGGCGTCTCGGCCGATACGATCGAGCGCTGTGCCGACGCCGGCGCGGACGTGTTCGTGGCCGGCTCGGCGGTCTACGCGGCCGACGACCCGAACGCGATGGTGGAGCAACTCCGGGACCTGGCCGAACAAGCCTCCGGACGGTGAACGCCGCCGCTGGAGCCTCTACGATGACCGCATGACCGAGGCCAAAGCGGTGGAGACCTGGCTGACCGACATGGACGGCGTGCTCGTCCACGAGGAACGCGCCATCGCTGGAGCGAGCGACTTCATCGGGGCGCTGCAGGCGTCGGGCAAGAAGTTCCTGGTGCTCACCAACAACTCGATCTTCACGCCGCGCGACCTGCGGGCCCGCCTGCTTGCCGCGGGCATCGACATCCCGGAGACGTCGATCTGGACCAGCGCGCTCGCCACCGCCCAGTTCCTCGAGGACCAGCGCCCGGGCGGTACGGCGTACGTGATCGGGGAGGCCGGTCTGACCACGGCGCTGCACGAGGTCGGGTACGTGCTGACCGACCGCGACCCGGACTATGTGGTGCTCGGCGAGACCAGGACGTACTCGTTCGAGGCGATCACGAAGGCGATCCGGTTGATCGCGGACGGCGCGCGGTTCATCGCGACCAATCCGGATCCGACCGGTCCGTCGCAGGAGGGCCCGCTGCCCGCGACCGGCTCGGTGGCCGCGCTGATCACGCGGGCCACCGGCGTCGCGCCGTACTTCGTCGGCAAGCCGAATCCGCTGATGATGCGCAGCGCGCTGAACCGGATCGAAGCGCACTCCGAGACCACGGTGATGATCGGCGACCGGATGGACACCGACATCATCAGCGGTCTCGAGGCCGGTCTGCGGAGCGTACTGGTCCTGTCCGGTTCGACCGGTGAGCACGAGGTCGAGCGGTTCCCGTACCGGCCGACGCGGGTCGTGCAGTCGATCGCGGACGTGGTCCCGCTGGTCGGCCGGCTGTCATAAGTCGCAGCCGGATGTCGTAGACCTCAGCAGGTCAGGGTGCGGAACCCGTAGCCCTGCGCCTTCAGCGCCTTCAGGATCACCGGCAGCGCGGCCACGGTCTGGGTCCGGTTGCCGCCGCCGTCGTGCATCAGGATCACCGACCCGTTGCGTACCTGCTTCAGCACCCGCTGCACGATCGCCGTCGTCCCCGGCCGCTTCCAGTCGCGGGAGTCGACGTCCCACACCACCAGTTCCTTGCCGATCGCCTTCGCCCGCTGCCGGACGGCCGCATCGACCCCGCCGTACGGCGGTCGCACACAAGCCGGCGTACTACCGGTCTGGGCGCGGATCGCCTCGTCCGTCGACGTGATCTGCTTCCGGAACGCGGCTGCGCCGAGGTGCCGCAGGTCGGCGTGGGTCCAGGTGTGGTTCTGCACGCTGTGGCCGGCCTGATGGATCCGTTTGGTCAGCTCGGGGTGCTTGCGGACACTCTCACCGACCTGGAAGAACGTCGCCTTCGCGTCGAACTTCGCCAGGATGTCCAGCACCTGAGGGGTGTACGCGGCGTCCGGGCCGTCGTCGAACGTCAGCACCACGTACTTCGCCGGCAGTGGGCTCGGCGCCGGTCCCGCCGGGGCTGCAGGTCCGGCTGCGGCCGGAGCGGGCGCGGGTGAGTCGGCCGGTGACTTCGCCGCGGCGACAACCACCGTGCCGATCACCGCGCTCACCAGCATCATCATCAACCAGCCGATGACCCTGTTCCCCGTGCGCGTCGTGCGGACGTTCATGTTCCCCCCAGGGCGGTGGGTGGTGGTGCACTACCTCAGCTGGACCTCACGTCAGCTGAAGGACACGCTAAAGCACCTGGGACAGAAATTGGCGCAACCTCGGCGACTCGGCCGCGCCGAAGATCTGCCCGGGTACGCCGGACTCGACGACCACGCCGTGGTCCATGAACGCGACCTGGTCCGCGACCTCGCGGGCGAATCCCATCTCGTGGGTGACCACAACCATCGTCATACCGGCCCCGGCGAGGTCGGCCATCAACGCCAGCACTCCCTTGACGAGCTCCGGGTCGAGCGCCGAGGTGGCCTCGTCGAACAGCATCACCTCGGGCTCCATCGCCAGCGCCCGCGCGATCGCCACCCGCTGCTGCTGCCCGCCGGACAGGTGCCCGGGCCGGGCGTCGGCCTTGTGTGCCAGGCCGACCAGTTCGAGTTGCGCCAGCGCGGCGGAGCGCGCGGCATCCGCGTCGAGCTTCTTGATCTTGCGCAGCGGCAGCGTGATGTTGTCGATCACGTTCTTGTGCGGGAACAGGTTGAAGTGCTGGAACACCATCCCGATCCGGCGGCGCAGTTCGTCGGGGTTGCCCCGCAGTACCGACTCGCCGCCGAGCCGCACGTCACCGGCGTCCGGCTCGAGTAACCGGTTGATTGCGCGCAGCAACGTCGACTTGCCGGAGCCGGACGGCCCGATCACGCAGGCGGTCTGTCCCGCGGGTACGGCGAGGTCGACGCCGCGCAGCACCTTGTTGCTGCCGAACGCCAGCTCGACGCCGGACACCTCCAGGCTGGTGCCCTCAATGGTTCGCATGGGCGAGCTCCTCCAGCTTGACGTCCTCCGGCTCGGCCGGCCGGCCCTCGCGCAGCCGCTTGTCGAAGTAGTTCACCAGGTGCGTCAACGGAACCGTGATGACCAGGTAGAAGATGCCGGCGAGCAGCAACGGCGACAGGTTGCCGTTGGTCGCGGCCGCGTCCTGGCCGATCCGGAACAGCTCGCGCTGGCTGGCGAGCAGTCCGAGGAAGTACACCAGGCTGGATTCCTTCACCAGCGCGATGAACTGGTTCACCAGCGCGGGGAGCACCCGTCGGACGCCCTGCGGGATGACGACCAGCCGCATGCCGCTGGTGTAGCCGAAGCCCAGCGCGCGGGCGGCCTCGAGTTGGCCCTTCTCCACGCTCTGGATGCCGGAGCGGAAGATCTCGCCGATGTAGGCGGCGGCGATCAGCGACAGGGCGAGGATGCCGAGCGGGTACGGGTTCGGGCCCCACCAGTGCCGGGTGATCGGCGACAGGCCCTGGCCGATCAGCAGGATGGTGAGGATCGCGGGCAGGCCGCGGAAGATGTCGGTGTAGATCTTCGCCGGCCACCGCAGCCAGCGCTTGGTGGACAGGGCGAGGACCGCCACGACCATGCCGAGCAGGGTGCCCAGCACGACCGAGGCGGCCGCCAGGATCAGGGTGTTGACCAGTCCCACCTTCAGCATCTCCGGCAGGACCGCCTTCATCGACTCCCAGTCGAGGAAGGTGTCGTTCAGGGTGGACCAGATGCCCATCAGGACTTGGGAGCCGTGAACTGGACCGAGCCGCTGCCGGGCTTGAAGTTCGCCGGTACGGCGCGGCCCGGGTAGTACTGCTCGACGAGCTTGGTCCAGGTGCCGTCGGCGATCACCTCGTCGAGAGCCTTGTTGACGGCCTCGCGGAGCTTGTCGTTGCTCTTCGCGACGGCGAACGCCATCGGCGCGTCACTGAGCTCCTTCGCGGCCAGGATCACCGTGCCGCCGCCCTGCTCCTTTGCCATCTTCTCGCCGATCTCGGCCGGTGAGACCCAGGCGTCCGCCGTACCGGCCTTGAGCTGGCCGAGCGCGGCGTTGTAGTTCGGCACCCGGACCGGGTCGAGGTTCTTGCCGGTGGCGTAGTCGTCCTGGACGGTGCCCTGGACGACCACGACGCGCTTGCCGGAGAGCTGGTCGAACGACGTGATCCCGGAGTCCTTGGTGGTGTTCAGCCCGAGGTAGCCGAAGTCGTAGCCGTTGCTGAACGCAACCGTCTTCTTGCGCGCCTCGGTGACCGTGATCGACGAGCTGCCGAGGTCGAACTGGCCGCCGTTCACCTGCGAGAGCAGCGCGGAGAAGTCGGTGCCGACGAACTCGGGCTTCAGGTTCAGCTTCGCCGCGACCGCGGTGATCAGGTCGTTGTCGAAGCCGGTGAACTTGCCGTCCTTCACGTACACGTTCGGCGGGGCGTCGGTCAGGGTGCCGATCCGCAGGGTGCCCGCCTTGATCAGTCCCAGATCCGGGCCGCCGGCGGCCGCATCCTCCTGGTCGCTGCCGCAGGCAACCATCGCACCGGCCAGGGTGACGGCCCCGATGACTGCGACAACCCGCCGAAAAGCGCCGAACGCGCGCACAACTGTCTCCTCTGCTGTCCAACTGCAAGCCAACGTGGAAAGGCGGAACGGTCGGTCCCGCTGTCAGCAAGCCAACACCGTCTCCGCCCGGCACATTCCGTGCCCGTCGAGGTATGAGACGCGACCGAAAGTCGAGTGATCTTGTGGTATATCGGCCGCGGCTGCGCCCAGGATGTGACCTGGGTCGTGGTGCGGATTGCGCGGGCGGGCATACTGGAGGCACGAGTGAACCCACTCGCGTGCTCCGGGGTCGGTGTAATTCCGAGCCGGCGGTGACAGTCCGCGACCCGATCGCTGCGGTACGGCGACCGGTTGACCTGGTGGAATTCCAGGACCGACGGTGAAAGTCCGGATGGGAGGCGCACGCGGTCGGCGGGTGCGCTCCGGCGCCCGGCGGCGCGGAGCGTGGGCGGCGAGCCCACGGGACCGCGGCGGCGAGGTCCGGCGAGACCGGACCGAGGTGCCAGGATCCGAGCGGTCCTGGCAGGGCGGCGGAGCGGACGTGCCGATCAACGGCCCCGGAAGTACGTCCGTACGACGAGGGGCCGCAAGTGAACGACGCGACGCCGATCGACATCGCCTGGATGCGCCGGGCGGTCGAATTGGCTGCGAGAGGGATCGGCAGCACGCATCCCAACCCGGTGGTCGGCTGTGTGATCACCGGTTCCGACGGACATCCGGCGGGTGAGGGCTTCCATGCCGTCGCCGGCGGCCCGCACGCCGAGGTCGAGGCGCTCCGGATGGCCGGTACCCGCGCCCGCGGCGGTACGGCGTACGTGACGCTCGAACCGTGCAACCACACCGGCCGGACCGGTCCGTGTGCCGACGCCCTCGTCGAGGCCGGGATCGCCCGCGTCGTGTACGCCGTACCGGATCCGAACCGCACCGCTGCCGGTGGCGCCGACAAGCTGCGGAGCAAGAACGTCGAGGTTCTCGAGGGGGTACTGCGGGACGAGGCCGAGGCGGTCAACTACGTCTGGCTGCACAGTGTCCGGGCCGGTCGGCCGTTCGTGACCTGGAAGTTCGCGACCACGCTCGACGGACGGTCCGCGGCGCCGGACGGCACCAGCAAGTGGATCACCGGCCCGCTCGCACGCGCCGACGTGCACCGGCAGCGGGCAGCCTGTGACGCGATCGTCGTCGGCACCCAGACGGTGCTGAACGACGACCCCGAGCTGACCGTTCGCGATGAATTCGACGTCCCCGTGGCGCGGCAGCCGCTGCGGGTGGTGGTCGGCGATCGGGAGATCCCGCCGACCGCGCGGGTCCGCAACGACCGCGCGGAGACCTTGCTGCTGCCGACCCATGATCCCGCCGAGGTGCTCCGGCAGTTGGACGACCGGCAAATCCGGCACCTCTGGCTCGAAGGCGGTCCGACGCTGGCCGCCGCGTTCCTGCGCGCCGGTCTGGTCGACCAGATCGTCGCGTACGTCGCCCCGGCCGTGCTCGGCGCCGGGTACGCCGCGATCGGCGACCTCGGTGCGGAATCGATCGACCACCTGCGGCGGTTCAAGCTAGCGGACGTCAGCCGCTTGGGCGACGACGTCCGGCTGACCCTGGTTCCTCTGGGAGGAAAGTAGATGTTCACCGGCATCATCGAAGAGCTCGGCACCGTGGAGTCGCTGGATCTGGTGGGAAGTGACGCCGCCCGGCTCACCATCCGCGGCGAGAAGGTGACCGAGGACGCCGCGCACGGTGCCTCGATCGCGGTCAACGGCTGCTGCCTGACGGTGGTCGAGTACGGCGGTGGCGCGTTCACCGCGGACGTGATGCGCGAGACGCTGCAGCGCACCAGCCTCGGCGGCCTGGAGAAGGGCTCGACGGTCAACCTCGAGCGCGCCGTCGCGGCGCACGAGCGGCTCGGCGGCCACATCGTCCAAGGGCACGTCGACGGCACCGGCACGATCGCGTCGCGGACCCCCGGCGAGCACTGGGAGGACGTCCGGGTGGCGACCTCGCCGGAGATCCTCAAGTACGTCGCGGAGAAGGGCTCGATCGCGATCGACGGCGTCTCGCTGACCGTGACCGACGTGGACGACGTGTCCGGGACGTTCGGGGTCAGTCTGATCCCGACCACGCTGGAGCTGACCGTGCTCGGCCGCAACCAGGTCGGGGACGTGGTGAACCTCGAGGTCGACGTGATCGCGAAGTACGTCGAGCGCCTGCTTGCCGCCGGCAACGGTGCCGGCAACGGTGTCGGCAACGGTGTCGGCAACGGTGTCGGCATCGGCTCGGGCACGGACCGGAACGGAGCGCAGGAGTGAACCCGATCGACTGGCTGCTGCACTCCCAGGTGACGATCGCCGGCTCGCCGGTGCTCGTCCGGGAGATCGTCGGCAACGTGTTCGGCCTGGCCAGCGCACTGTTCGGCATGCGCCGGCTGGTGGCCGCCTGGCCGGTCGGCATCGTCGGCAACGTGCTGCTGTTCACGGTCTTCGTCGGCGGGATCTTCGACACCCCGCAGGACAAGGACCTCTGGGGTCAGGCCGGTCGGCAGGTGTTCTTCGCGCTGGTCAGCCTGTACGGCTGGTACCGCTGGTACCAGACCCGCCACGCCGGTGCGGCGACGGCCGTGCAGCCACGCTGGGCGACCGCGCGGGAGCGGATCGAGCTGCTCGGGATCGGTGTCGTGCTGTACGCGATTTCGTACTTCGTACTGCAGGCGCTCGGTTCATGGGGCCCGCAGTGGGACGCGTGGATCCTCACCGGTTCGATCCTGGCGACGTACGGGATGGCCCGTGGGTTCGTCGAGTTCTGGCTGATCTGGATCGCCGTCGACGTGGTCGGCGTACCGCTGCTGGTGCAAGCACATTTCTATCCGTCCGCCGCGATGTACATCGTGTACGGACTGTTCTGCGTCCTCGGATTCGCGTCCTGGTGGAAGATCCAGGACCGCGAGCGGGCCGAGACGCCCGAGCCGATGGCGGTGGGCTAGATGGGTGACGTACTGAAGCTCGACACGATCGAGCACGCGATCGACGAGATCCGCGCCGGCCGGCCGGTGATCGTCGTCGACGACGAGGACCGCGAGAACGAGGGCGACCTGATCTTCGCGGCGTCCAAGGCGACGCCCGAGTTGCTGGCGTTCCTGATCCGCTACAGCTCCGGCGTGGTGTGTGTGCCGATGGAGGGGGCGGAGCTGGACCGGCTCGGCATCCCGTTGATGACGCCGCACAACCGGGAGCGGATGCGGACGGCGTACACGATCTCGGTCGACGCCCGCGACGGGATCTCCACCGGCATCTCGGCCGCCGACCGGGCGCGGACGATTCGTGTGCTGACCGATTCCGCCTCGGAGCCGTACGACCTGGTGCAGCCGGGCCACGTGTTCCCACTACGCGGCCGCGAGGGCGGCGTACTGGTCCGGCCGGGGCACACCGAGGCCTCGATCGACCTGGCGCGACTGGCCGGGCTGACGCCGGCGGCGGTGATCTCGGAGCTCGTGAACGACGACGGGACGATGAAGCGCGGTCAGGAGTTGCGCACATTCGCCGACGAGCACGGCCTGGTGCTGGTCTCGATCGACGACCTGATCCGGTACCGGCGGCGGACCGAGTCGCAGATCCAGCGGGTCGCGACGACGACGCTGCCGACGCGGTACGGCGACTTCGTTGCCCACGGCTACCGCAACATCGTGGACGGCTCGGAGCAGCTCGCGCTGGTGCGCGGTGAGATCGGTGACGGGCCCACGCTGGTTCGGCTGCACTCCGAGTGCCTGACTGGCGATGTCTTCGGGTCGCTGCGCTGCGACTGCGGTCCGCAGCTGGACGAGGCGCTTCGCCAGGTGGCTGCCGAGGGCGGGGTGGTCGTGTACCTGCGCGGTCACGAGGGCCGCGGGATCGGCCTGCTGCACAAGCTGCAGGCGTACGAGTTGCAGGATGCCGGCCGGGACACGGTCGATGCCAATCTCGACCTCGGGCTGCCGGCCGACGCGCGCGACTACGGGACCGGCGCGCAGATCCTCGCCGACCTCGGCGTGACCTCGGCGCGGCTGCTGACGAACAACCCGGACAAGCTCGCCGGAGTGCAGGGGTACGGCATCGAGGTGGTCGAGCGGCGCGGCATCTTCATCGACCCGACCGAGCACAACCTGCGGTACCTGCGGACCAAACGTGACCGGATGGGCCACCATCTGCCAGGTGGCGTGTTGACCGAAGAGAACGGAGCCGGATGATGTCGGGCAGTGGAGCACCCACCATCGAGGTACCCCGCGTGGAAGGCGCCCGGGTCGCGATCGTCGCAGCCCAGTGGCACCCGAAGGTCACCGACGGTCTGCTCGCCGGTGCCCTCCGCGCAGTGGCAGACGCCGGTGCCGAGCACACGGTCATCCGCGTGCCCGGCTCGTTCGAGCTGCCGGTCGCGGCGCTGCACGCGGCCAAGGCCGGGTACGACGCCGTGGTCGCGCTCGGCGTGGTGATCCGCGGCGACACCCCGCACTTCGAGTACGTCTGCCAGGCGGCGACCGAAGGCCTGATGCAGGTCGGCGTCAGCACCGGCGTACCGGTCGGCTTCGGCGTCCTCACCTGCGACAACGACCCGCAGGCCCTGGACCGCGCCGGCCTTCCCGACAGCCGGGAGGACAAGGGGTACGAGGCCACCGAGGCCGCCCTGGCGACGCTGGCCGCGGTCCGCCGGCTGTCCTGACCGACAAGCGGTCCGTCGGCGGTCCTGACCGACAAGCGGTCCGTCGGCTGACCTAACCCGCGAGGGTGTCGAGTGTCGGCCACGGAGCTCCCGCGCGCAGTGAGCGCAGGAGCTCCTCGCCGAACCGGCGTCCGTCGGGGAACTGGTCGCCGGCGTCCCAGCGCCACGCCGCGACCATGGCGAGCACGAGCTGCCGGCAGGCGTCCAGAAGCTCGGCGTCGATTCCCGGGTAGTGGTCGCAGACCGCCTGCGGCACATGGGCGAGATCGAACTCGACCGGGCCGCGGCAGCACGTCTCGAAGTCGATGAACAGCGTGCCTGCCTCGGTGGCGAGCAGATTGCCCGGATGGGGCTCGCCGTGCAGCAGTTGCTCCGCGGCGCCGCGCTCCTCGATCGCCTTCCGGACGCTGCGCAGTCGGTCGCCCAGGAACGCGCGGTCGGCGTCACTCAGTTCGGGCGAACGAGTCGGGTCGTCGACGATCTCCTCCGCCTCCGCGACGCGATCCGTGAACCGCGGGCTTGGCAGGCCGATCGTGCGCATCCCCACGTGCAGTCGCTGCAGCGCGTCGGCGTACTCGATCGGCGAGACGTGTGGTGTCAGCGGTTCGTAGTACGTCCACAGCGTCACGGCGAAGCCGTCCTCGACGTACACCTTCGGCTCCACGCGCGGCTCCAGCGACACCACCGGGCTTCCGGACGTGGCGAGTTGCCGGGCGAGGTCGACCTCGAACTGCGCGACCTCTTCACCCAGGGGAGCGACCCGGGCGAAGGTGTCGCCCGGCGTGATGCGCAGCGCCAGCTTGTTCGAGTTGTGCAGCACTGTCGCCTCGTCGGCCGGCAGTCCCTGCGAGCGGGCGATTGCTGTTGCGGCCGCGATCGCCCGCTCGATGTCCGGGGTGTCCATTCCTGGCAACCTACCCGGGCGCTCGCCGGCTGTCCGGTGGATTTCACTCGATCCGGCTGTGCTCCATGAGCCAGTTGGTGGTCCAGGTCCGGCCGTTGTCGTTCGAGAACGTCTGCTCCCAGGCAGCCTTGTCGGTCCCGGTGGTCCAGTGGAAGCGGACGTCGATCGGCTGCCCCTCCCACTCGTCAGGCCCTTCGAAGACGCCGGTGCCGTCCGGTCCGAAGGAACCGACGACGGGTGATTCGAGCTTCCCGCGCTTGCTGTTGATCCAGTGAATCGACCAGGTCTTGGTCTCCGGGTCGTAGATCCGGAACGTCGCGCCGCGGAACCCTTCGCTCGGGAACCAGCCCTCGTCGAAACTGATCGCACCGTCGAGGTACGTCGTGGCCTGCAGCGTGGCGTCGTGCTCGTACCACTCGTGTGGCTCGCCGAACACCGGACGCCGCCGCCGGTTGTGGAACGACCAGCGGCCGACCAGGAAGTCGAAGTCGTCGGTGACCTTCGGTACGTCGAGGGCGGGTGGGGGAGTGTCCCGCCGAGTGAAGTCCATGGTCCAGTTGGTCTCCCAGGTCTCGCCGCCGTCCTCGGAGTACGCCTGCTCCCAATGTGCGCTGTTCTCGGTGATGTCGGACCACTCGAAGCTGCACAGGATCGGCCGGCCCTCGTGGGTGTCTTCACCGACCAGCCGGCAGCGCGACCCGTCCTCGGTCCATGCGCCGTGCACCGGTGGGAAGAGCGTCATCGTCTTGCTGCTGATCCACCAGATGCTCCATTGCCTGGTCTCCGGGTCGAACAAGCGCAGCGACAATCCGTACACCCCCTTCGTCGGGAAGCGTGTCTCGTCGATGCTGATCTGCCCGTCGAAGTACGTGTGCGCGGTCGTGGTCCCGTCGTACTCGATCCACTCGTCGCAGCCCGCGAGGCGTTCCTTGAGTTCGCGGTGGTGCACGTCGTAGTACCCCTGGAAGAAGTCGAAGTCGCCGGTCAGCTTGGTCCAAGTCGTCATACGGACCAGCCTGCGGCCGAAACCTGACAATCCATGGCAGTGATAACGGCTAACCTCGAAACATGCGTTCGAGCCGGCTGTTGTCCATCCTGCTGTTGCTGCAGACGCGCCGGCAGCTGACCGCGCGCGAGCTCGCCGACGAGCTCGAGGTGTCGCTGCGGACGATCTACCGCGACGTCGAGGCGCTCGCGGCCGCCGGCGTGCCGGTGTACGCCGACCAGGGCCGCGCCGGCGGGTACCGTCTGGTCGAGGGGTACCGCACCCGGCTGACCGGCCTCACCGAGCAGGAAGCCGCCGCGTTGTTCCTGGTCGGGATGCCCGGTGCCGCCGCCGCGCTCGGCCTGACCGCGGAGACGAGTGCCGCCGAACTCAAGCTGCTCGCCGCGCTCGCGCCCGACCAGCGCGACCGCGCCGGACGGCTGAAGAACCGTTTCCACCTCGATCTGCCCGCCTGGTACCGGGACGCCGAAACCTCGCCGCAGCTGTCCGCGGTCGCCGACGCGGTGCTCCACGACCGCCGGATCAAGGTCCGGTACCGCCGGTGGGAGGAGCCGCGTGAGGTCGAGCGGATCCTCGAGCCGTACGGGTTGGTGCTGAAGAACGGCAGTTGGTATGTCGTGGCGTCCGCGCCGGGTGGTGTCCGGACGTATCGCGTGTCGAACATCCTCGACCTGACGCCGACCGACGAGTCGTTCGAACGACCCACGGACTTCGAGCTCGCACGCTTCTGGCAGGACCACCTGGAGAACTTCGACCGCGTCCGGTTCACCGCCGAAGCGGTCGTCAAGGTGTCACCCGGCCTCGCCAGCACGATGCACGACGTCTCCTATCCGGCGCTGGTGAAGGCGGTCGATGCCGCGGTGCCCGAGCCGGACGGGAGCGTGGTGGTGACGATCCCGATCGAGTCGGTCGCCAACGCCGCGGCATCGCTCAGCCGCTTCGGCGACGCGGTCGAGGTGCTCGGACCGCCGGAGCTCCGCACCGAGCTGCGCACCCTCGGTCAGAAGCTGCTCGACCTCTACCCCTGAACCTCCAGCACTGCAGAACCTCCGAAATCGGGCCTGGTAACCGCTTTCTGGGCGACTTCTGCATACCTGGGCGTCCCCACCCAGATTCTCTCTATCCCATATATTACGATTCTCGTACTATGCGGAGGGAGACGGCGGTGAGAATCACGGTGTTCGGGGCGACCGGTGGGATCGGTGGACAGATCGTCCGGCAGGCGCTCGAAGCGGGGCACAAGGTGACGGCGGTGGTCCGGTCGGCGTTCGAGGTCACCCATCCGTCGCTGGAGGTGGTCCGGGTGCCTGGGCTCGATGCGGCGGACCCGTTGCGCGAGGCCGTCGACGCAAGCGCGGCGGTGATCTCGGGCGTCGGGCCCCGCGGACGTAAGGACGGCCCGGTCGCGTCACGCAGTACGAAGTCGATCCTTGCCGCAATGGAGGCAACCGGGGTACGGCGGTTCGTCGCGGTCTCGGCCGCGCCGCTCGGACCGATCCCCGCGGACGAAAGCTTCCTCAACCGGCGGATCCTGTACCCGGCGATCAACTGGTCCGCTGCCGACGTGTATGCCGACCTGCGCGTGATGGAGGCGGACATCGCGTCGAGCCGCACGGAGTGGACGATCGTCCGCCCGCCGAAGCTCACCGACAAGGCGCTCACCGGCCAGTACCGAACCGTTGTTGGAGGCACCGTTCCGCGCACCCTCTCGGTCTCGAGGGCGGACGTCGCGCACCTGATGCTCGCGGTACTCGACGACCCGGCGACGATCGGGCAGCCGATCGGGGTGGGGTGCTGATGATCCACAGGCTGAGCCCGAGGTCCGCGATCGCTGGCAGGTCGCCCATGTGATCCGCACGGTCGCGGCCGTCCTGGCCTTCGGCACGCTCGTCACCTCAGCCGTTCAGACCCGGACGAGCGACCGCGTTTCAGTGCCTGCTTAAGGCCTCGGCGACGAGGCCGTGGGGGAGTGCGCGAGCGGTGCGGTCCTGGAAGCCGGTGGTTGTCTCGGCCATCGTCAACGAATTGAGCAACGCTTCCTCGACCGCCTCGGTGACGGCCTGGAACGGGCCACGAAGGTCGCGGTCGGCGAAGCCGGACGTCCGGGTGGTGCTGAAGGCGATCGCGTAGTCCCCACTGCCCGGCGCGTAGTCGGACCCCACGCGGCCCATCGCGAAGACCGCCCGTCGGGCCAGCCGGCCGAGCTGTCGGGCATCGAGCGGGAGATCGGTCGCGACCACGATCATGCAGGAGTTCCCGTCCGCGTCGATCGGCTCGGCCGGGATCGGACGCCCGAGAACGGTCAGCAGACCGGAGAAGTTCGCCTGCACCAACGCCCCGACCGTGTTCCCGGACAGCGCCCGCGAGGCCGTGCCGATCCCGGCTTTGAATCCCAGCGCCGTGGTCCCCGTCCCGGCGCCCACGCAGCCTTCGTCCGGGAGCGCGGACGACGCCGAGTCGAGCGCGGCGAACACGTGCTCGGGCGTGATCGGACGGCGGCGAATGTCGGAGAGCTGACCGTCGTTGGTCTCCCCGACCACCGGGTTGAGGCTGGTGGCCTTCGGGTTGCGCTCGAGCAGCCAGGTGATCAGCGCATCCGCGACCCGGAAGGTGCTCAACGTCCCGGTGAGCAGGATCGGCGTCTCGATCACCCCGAGCTCGTCGACCTGCGTACTGCCGACCAGCTTCCCGTACCCGTTGCCGACAGCAATCGCGGCCGGCAGCGTCTCCGCCCACCCGTCGGGCACGATCGCGGTGACGCCGGTGTTCAGCCCGTCGCCGGTGATCGTGGTCTGCCCGACCTGTACGCCGGGCACGTCGGTGATCGCATTGAGCGGTCCGGTGGGCAGGGTGCCGACGACGACGCCGAGTTCGCGCGCTCTCCGTGGACTGTGCATCCAGCTATCGTCGGCCACATGCTGCAGCACCTGGCCGGCCGGGTCTGGATCTATCCGCACGACCCCGATCCGGACGCGATCCGTCCGTCCGTCGCCGTGATCGCCGACGACCGTGGCAGCGTCCTGGTCGACGCCGGCAACAGTCCCGAACACGCCCGGGCGATCGGTACGGCGATCGCCACAGCCGGCCTGCCCGCGCCGACCTGGCTCGTCTACACGCATCACCACTGGGACCACACCTGGGGCGCCGGCGCCTGGCCCGGCGTCACCGTCGTCGCCCACTCCAGTGCCGTCGACCTGCTCGCGGCCGAGGCCGAGCGCCCGTGGAGCCACCGCTACCTGCACGACCAGGTCGAGTCCGACCCGAAGCTCGGGCCGAGCTTCCGCGCCCGAGCCCTCGCCGTCCCCGACTGGACCGATTTCCGGATCGTCCCCCCGGACCGGACCTTCGACGACACCCTCACGCTGCCGAACGGCGTCGTACTGCGGCATGTCGGAGGCAACCACGCGCCCGACTCGGTGATCGCCGTCGCCGACGGGGTCGCGCTGCTGGGTGACGCGTTCTACCCGCCGCCGTACCACCTCCGCACGCCCGAGGGCACCATGGACTACGCCATGGTCAAGCGGCTGCTGGCCGAGCGGCACGACTGGTACGTCGACGCGCATTCACCGCCCCGCACCCGCTCCAGCGCGTCGACTGTGACCTAGAGCAGGTCAGCGAAATGGGTCCGGTCGGCGGACCTGGGGGCCGGGGTCCGGCCTGGGCCCCGTAGGCTGGGGGCGCGATGAAGAGTTTTGAGGAGCTGTTTGCCGAGCTGGGAGAGAAGGCGGCGACGCGGCCGGAAGGATCCGGGACCGTGGCGGCGCTGGATGCCGGCGTGCACGCGATCGGCAAGAAGCTGGTCGAGGAAGCCGCCGAGTCCTGGATGGCGGCCGAGTACGAGAGCAAGGACCGGGCCGCGGAGGAGCTGTCACAGCTGCTGTACCACGCCCAGGTGATGATGCACGCGCTCGGCCTGGACCTCGACGACGTGTACCGACATCTGTAGGAGCGACTCCACAGATCACCGGTTCACACCTCAGAAAGGGCAGTCACCATGCTGCGCGTCGCAGTACCGAACAAGGGCTCGCTCAGCGAAGCAGCCACCGAGATGCTTGTCGAGGCCGGCTACAAACAGCGCCGGTCGACGAAGGACCTGACCCTCACCGACGCGGCCAACGAGGTCGAGTTCTACTACCTTCGCCCGCGGGACATCGCGGTGTACGTCGGCGAGGGCACGCTCGACGTCGGCATCTCCGGCCGTGACCTCGTGCTGGACTCGCACGCGGACGCGCACGAACTGATGAACCTCGGCTTCGGCGCCTCCACCTTCCGGTTCGCCGGGCGGCCGGGCGTCGCGGACTCCGTCAAGGACCTCGCGGGCAAGCGGATCGCCACGTCGTACGCCGGGGTGCTGCAGGACTACCTGGGCGAGAATGGAGTCGAGGCGTCGGTCGTGCGCCTGGACGGGGCCGTCGAGTCGGCCATCCAGCTCGGCGTCGCGGACGTGATCGCGGACGTCGTCGAGACCGGTACGACGCTGCGTCAGGCCGGTCTGGAGGTGTTCGGCGACCCGATCCTGCAGTCGGAGGCCGTGCTGATCAAACGGAACGGCGCCGACAGCCCGCCGAACGGCCTGCAGCAGTTGGTCCGCCGGCTCGAGGGCGTCCTGATCGCCCGCAACTACGTGATGATGGACTACGACATCCGCGCCGAGCAGGTGGACGCGGCCACCGCAGTCGCGCCCGGCCTGGAGTCGCCGACCGTGTCCCCGCTGCACCGGCAAGGCTGGGTCGCCGTCCGGGTGATGGTCAAGCGCGCCGAGGCGCAGCGGCTGATGGACCAGCTGTGGGAGGTCGGCGCCCGTGCGATCCTCACCACGGACATCCACGCCTGCCGGATCTGAGATCACCGCCATGCCCGGGTCGTCGGACGCGCTGTACGGGTTCCATCCGCGGATCATCGCGCTGATGGCGACCGGCATGGGGCTGTCGCTGATCGTGATCTTCGGCGTCATCTGGTTCCGGCTGTCGCCGGCCGACCGGGAGAGCTTCGACTGGTTCCAGCGCGCCACGTTGCTGCTGTTCTTCGGCGCGGTGCTCTGGATCCTGTACCGGATGTCGACGCTGCGCGTGACGGCGTACCCGGACCGGCTGCGGATCCGGAACGTGTTCAAGTCCTACACGCTGCCTTGGGCGGACGTGACTGCGCTGAGGTTCCGCTCGGGGGACGCGTGGCTGCAGCTGTTCGACGCCGACGGCAACCGGATCGGCATCCTCGCGGTGCAGGCCTCCGAAGGTGCGCGGGCGACCAAGGCCGCCAAGGAACTGGCAGCCGTCGCCCGCGACCACGGCGCCGGGCCTAAACAGACACCGTGAAGCTGGTGGTGTGCGCCTCGCCCGGCTGGAGAACCACCAGGTCCTGACCGGTGCGGAAGGCGTCCGGCGGGCAGGTCATCGGCTCGACCGCGAGCGCCGTACGCCCGACCGCCTCTCCGGTGAACAGCTGCATCCACGGGGTGTCGCTCGTCAGCACCGAACGGGCGCCGCTGTCCGGGTCGGTCAGCGACACCGACCACTCGCCGCCCAGACCGGTGAAGGCGTTGTCGATCGTCGTCGACCCGATCGGCCGGCCGCCGCTGAAGTCGTACGGCGAGTCCGCGACCGGCGTGAGTCCGGTCGGCGTCATCTGGTCCGCGGACACCTCGAGGCGGCCGGCCGCGGTGAACTCGAGCACACAGTCGTCGATCGAGCGTCCCACGCTCAGATACGGGTGCGCCCCATAGCCGTACGGCGCCGTACTCCGGCCGATGTTCGTGGCCGTGGCAGTCACGGTCAGCTTGTCGGTCAGGCGGTACTCGAGGCGTAGGTCGAGCTGGTGCGGGTAACCGGGCCGGCCGTGCAGGCGGTGCCCGGCGACCACGGTCGTCTCGTCGGAGCCGTCGTCGATCCGGGTCCAGTTCGCCCAACGGGTCAGGCCGTGGATCGCGTTGTGCCGCGCGGGCTCGGTCAGGGCGAGTTGCTGCTCCACGCCCTCGAACGTGTACTGCCCGTCGGTGATCCGGTTCGGCCACGGGAACAGGTGCTGCCCGATACCCGCATGCGCCGCCTCGTCCTCGGCGTACCCCAGCAGGACCGGGCGCCCGTCGTACGTGAGCCCGCGCAGCCCGCCGCCGACGCTCACCACCGTCGCCTCGTATCCGCCGCCGCGAAGGACCCACTGCGCACCCGATGGGAAAACATCCATGTCCCCATCCTCACCGACGTGTCCATCGAGGGCGACCCCATTCGTGGTGATGCTGTAAACACCCACAGGAGGTACGCCATGAAGTACATGCTGCTGATCAACGCCGGCGAACTGGACGCGCAGGACGCGCCGGTGGGCTGCGAGCCCGAGGACTGGATGCGCTTCGACAAGGAGATCCAGGAGGCGGGTGTGGTGGTGGCGTCCGAGTCGCTCGCCGACCTCGTCACCGCCACCCGCGTGCAGGTCGCGAACGACGGCAGGCGCACGGTGACCGACGGTCCGTACGCGGAGACCCGGGAGGTGCTCGGCGGGTTCTACGTGATCGACGTACCGGATCTGGACGTCGCCCTCGACTGGGCCGCCAAGTGCCCAGGGTCACGCGGCGGCGGTTCGGTCGACGTCCGCCCGGTCGCCGAGTTCTGACGGGCGGCGCGCGGATGGACCAGGTCGAGGCCGTCTTCCGGGAGGAGCGGGGCCGGCTGCTGGCCGCGCTGTCGCGCCGGTTCGGCGACCTCGACCTGGCCGAGGAGGTCACGTCGGAGGCGATCGAGGCGGCGCTCGTCCGCTGGCCGATCGACGGCGTACCGCCGAACCCGGGCGGCTGGCTGATGACCACCGCCCGGCGGAAGGCGGTCGACCGGCTCCGGCGGGACCAGGTGTACGCCGCCAAACTGGCGATCCTCCAGGTCGAGGCGGAACGCCCCGCGCCGCAGGCGCCCGGGGACGAATTGCCCGACGAGCGCCTGCAACTGTTCTTCACCTGCGCGCATCCCGCCCTCGCACCCGAGGACCGCGGTGCGTTGACGCTGCGCTGTCTGGCCGGGCTGACCACGCCGGAGGTCGCGCGGGCGTTCCTGGTCCCGACGGCGACGATGGCCAAGCGGATCGTCCGCGCAAAGCAGAAGATCCGGACCGCGCGGATCCCGTTCCGGGTGCCCGCGCCGGACGAGCTGCCGGAGCGGCTGCCCGGCGTACTGCAGGTGATCTACTCGGTTTTCACCGAGGGGTACGCCGCGAGCTCCGGACCGTACCTGCAACGCCTCGACCTCGCCGCGGAAGCGATCCGCCTGGCCCGCATCCTGCACCGGCTGCTTCCGGACGCGCGCGAGGTGACGGGGCTGCTCGCGCTGATGCTGCTGATCCACGCCCGCCGCGATGCCCGAACCGGCCCGGACGGCGAGATCGTGCTGCTCGAGGACCAGGACCGCTCGCGCTGGGACCGGGCCATGATCGAGGAGGGACGTTCGCTCGTCGTCCGCGCACTGACCGGCGGGGCGCCGGGACCGTACGCCGTTCAGGCCGCGATCAACGCCGTCCACGACGAGGCCGCGGAATTCGCCGGCACCGACTGGGCGCAGATCGTCCAGCTGTACGACGTCCTGCTCGAACTCGACCCGTCGCCGGTCGTCGCCCTCAACCGCGCCGCCGCGGTAGCACTGCGCGACGGGCCGGCCGCCGGCCTGGCGCTGCTCGACGAACTGTCGACCGAGCCGCTGCTGCGGGACTACCACCCCTACATACTGGCCCGAGCCGACCTCCTTCAGCGCCTCAACCGGCTACCGGAGGCCGCGGCCGCCTACGAACAGGCCCTTGCCCTCGCGGGATCCGAGCCCGAGCGCGGCCTGGTCCGTGACCGGCTCGCCGGGATGCAGCAGACTGACGCCATGGAGACCGTTTACGAGGCGGCGGGTGGAAACGACGGGATGTTGCGGCTCGCGGCCGCGTGGCACGAGCGGGTGATGGCCGACGAGATCGTCAGCCACGCGTTCCACGGCGGCGCGAAACCCGATCACACCGAGCGGCTGGCCGCGTACTGGGGTGAGGCGTTGGGCGGTCCGCCGGCGTACACCTCGACGTACGGCAGTGAGGCCTCCGTGCAGCGCCGGCACGCGGGCAACGGCGAACACGACGAGATGAACCGGCGCGCGATTGCCTGCTTCGACGAGGCGGTCGTGGACGCCGGGATCGAGGACGAGCGGGTCCGGTCGGTGCTGCACGACTACTTCGCGTGGGCCACGTTCACCACGATGTACCGGCACAACGCCGACGACATCGACGAGGGACAGGCCGTTCCGCGCTGGTCCTGGGACGGCTTACAGGACGGTTTGCAGAGCGGGATTCAGGACGCGGCGGAGTCGTGAGGCGGTAACGCGACCGACGTCGCGACCAGCTCGGTCGCCGGGTCGAACGGTGTCGACGGGTTGCCGTCGACGATCACGTGGGCGCGCGAGCGAGTGGCCTGCTCGGCGAAATGGTCGCGCTCCCAGCGCATCCAGTCCAGCCAGTGGTCGCGCAGCGCCTCGCCGTCGCGCTCGATGCCGCGATCCAGCCGGACCTCGTTGGTCGTCTCGACCCAGATCCGCAGGGACTGCCAGTGCGCCGCGTCCCGGTCGCACGCGGTCACCCCTTCGACGATCAGCAGCTCGACGGTGTTCGGTACGACGTGCAGCTCGTCGTACGCACCGAGATGCCAGTTGTAGCGCCGGTACCGCCCCTCGCGGCCGTCGGCCAGCCGCTGCAGGACATGGTCGCGGAGCAGCCCGAATCCACGCTCGGCGCCGGTCCACCCGTCGTACAGGTCGTCCATGTGCAGGACGTACGTGTTCAGGCCGCGCAGTGTCGCGCGGGCCTCGAACCGGGCGGCGACGGTGGTCTTGCCGGAACCCGCCGGCCCGTCGATACCGATCAGGCGCGTCCGGCCGAGCCGCGGCGGGGCGCTCTGGACGTTGTCCAGCAACGCGTCGATGCTCAGGGGGTTCGGACCGTGGTCAGCGGCCTTCTCAGTTGATTCCATGGCGCTTCAGGATGTCCTCGATCTCGTCGAACTCCGACGATTCCTGCTGCTTCGCCTTTCCCTTCGCGGACGGCTTGGCAGCTTTGGCGGTGGTGGCTGTCGCCGGCTCGGCGCCGGTCGCCGACAGCTCGCCCGCGGGCGAGGCGGGTTTCTGCTGTGCCTGCCTCTGGGCCTTCCGCTCGGTCCGGTTCCCCGTCCGGCCGCGGGCCACACCCGAGACGACGTACAGCACGACCGAGACGCCGAACAGCGCGACACCGGCCCACACGGTCGGCGAGAAGATCAGGTGGGTGACCCAGCTCACCGTGGAGCGGATCACGTCCCAGACCAGTTCCAGCAGACCGGTGAGGTACAGCGAGACCGGGAGCAGGGACCAGGCCACGCCCCGGGTGCCGGCCGCGACTCCGCGGCGCCGCCAGGCGGCCCACGAGCCGATCAGGCCGAGCAGCGTCAGGCCCACGCAGAACGGCAGCAGCGTCAAATCGTTGAAGTCAGGCACATACCCAGGCTCGCACAGTCCGCACCCGATCCAAGAGGGGAAGAGCCCTGACGCACCCCTGAAAGCGGGGTCCGGGGACAATGAACCTGTGCAACCACCGCAGCGGAAACTGGCTTTCACCGGATTCGACAACGACGACGGGTCGGCGGATCCGGCGCTGACCGCCGCGCTCGCGGCCGGTGACCACGGCGCCGTGCTGGCGGCGCTCACCCGGGCCCGGCTGCTGGTGCCGGTGGTCGCGATGCTCGGCGAGGTGGAGTACGGCGAGGACGGGCTGGCCCACGACAAGACGTCGGACATGGCCGTCGCCCTGCTCCGCGGGCAGGACGGGCGGAACGCGCTGCTCGCGTTCACCGGCACCGAAAGCCTGGCCCGCTGGAGTCCGGAGGCGCGCCCGATGCCGGCCCAGGCGCAGTTGGTCGCCACGGCGGCCATCCAGGAAGGTGCGGCCGCGATTGTCGTGGACATCGCCGGACCGGCTATGGGCGTGATCGAGACCGACGACGTCCGCCGACTGGCCGCCGGGCTCCAGGTCGTGCGCTTGGAGGACGGCGGCTACGGCTGGGTCGAGGTCACCGAGTGACGGAGATCTTGCGGTAGTAGGTCTCGCTGCCCCACCACAGCAGGCTGCCTGCCGGGCGGCGCTGTCGAGTTTCGCGACGGCGGCGCGGCGGTCGGCGGCAGTGAGCTGGACGTGGTCCGGCAGCAGCAGCGGCTCGAGCAGGGTGGTCAAGGTGCTCTGAGTGGTGATTGTGGTGGGCATCGCGAGGGTCCTTTCCGGATGGTTCGACACGAAATAGCGTAGGGATTGCACAGTTGTCCCGCCTGGTGCTCTGCACCCGTCTCCGGGGTGGTGGTAGCACCCCTGTTCGGTGAGCTTCGGCGTACGTCAGGATGGGAGGCGTGACCGAGGACCGCGGTGAACTGCCGCCGGGGCTGGCCCTGGCGTGGGGCGTGCAGCCGGTGCAGCGGCGCGGGCCGAAGCCGGCCTTGTCGGTCGACCGGATCGTGGCCACCGGCATCGAGTTCGGCGACCGGTACGGCTTCGAGGCAGTCTCACTGCAGCGGATTGCCGCCGAGTTGGGCGTGACGACCAACGCGATGTACCGCTATGTGCGGTCGAAGGAAGAGCTGATCGTCCTCGTCCACGACAAGGCCGTCGGGGTGCCGCCGGAGTTACCGTCCGGCTGGCGGGCGGCGGCGACCGCGTGGGTGCACGCGCAGGTCGGGTTGTACGCCCGGCGTCCGTGGCTGCTCGACGTACCGCTCCGGGGCGCGCCGGTCACGCCGAACCTGCTGCGCTGGGTCGAGGTGATGCTCGCGGCCCTCGCCGAGACCGGGCTCAGCCACCACGACAACCTGGGCTGTCTGGTGCTGCTGGACGGGTACGCGCGGAACTACGGGGCGCTTGCTCGACAGCTGGGTGCTCAGGTCGGGACGCCGGTGCAGGCCGAGCAGGTGGGGCAGTTCCTGGTGCCGCGGCTGATCGAGGGCGGGTACCCGATGGTGACTTCGCTGTACCTCGATCAGGAGTACGAGGACGAACTCGATGACGATCTCGAGTTCGGTTTGGGCCGGATTTTGGACGGGATCGAGGTGTTGATCGCGGGGAAGGGGTAGGTGCGTGTCATCTCGACAGGAGGTGTCGCCTGTAGCCGGCCGTGGTCACGCTCAGCCTGGTGGTGCCGGCGGTGATCCGGGCCTACACGACCTGTCGAGATGACACAGGGGCGTCAGGGCAGCTCGATCCGCACCGGCCCGTTGGCCCGTGCCTCGACCCAGTGCAGGTGGAATTCGCTGCCGGGGGCAACTTCCGCGCGGCGCTCCGGCTGGGTGCGGAGGTTGATCGGCGCGGTCAGCGTGGTCGCGGCCGGCTGCTGCGGTACACCGTTCGCCTTGACGTCGGCGATCACATCGGCGAGCGCCTGCGCGGCCGGTTTGCGTTCGTGGTCGACGGTGAACAGGCCGAGGTCGTACTCGCGGTCCGGGAAGTCGAGCAGGCGCCGGTCGATGTCGTGCGACGACCACCACGTCACGCCGTACAGCTGGGGGTTCGGGAGCACGTGCTCGACCGTCCGCCGGGTGAACTCGGCCTGCAGGTCGACGGGGATGTCAGGTCCCGGTACGCCGATCTCCTGCAGCCAGACGGGTCGCTCCGGAGCGAGGGACTTGGCGAGCTCGATCAGGTAGTCCGCGTGCGTGAGCGTGGCCGGCCCGAGCGGACCGTCGACGCGCGAAACCCCGTTGAACACCCAGGAGTGCACGGTCGTCAGGTCGCCGAGGTCCACCGCGTCGGCCGGGTGGAACGGGTGGTCGCCCTTGTACCAGGCGTCGTCGAAGACCGAGTGCAGCGCAAGCACGTCGGGCGCCGCCGTCCGCACCGTCGCCAGCAGCTCCTGCGCCCACGCGGTCGAGGCCTGCGGTGTCGTCGAGCTGTCCGGCCAGAGGTTGTTGACCTCGTTGCCGAGCGTGATCGCGAACACGTTCGGCATGGCGGCGACAGCGCGCGCGACGGTGTCGACGTACGCCGTGAGTCCGTCGCGGACCGTACCGTCCTCGAACAGGCTGCTCTTGTGCCAGGTCAGCACCCAGGACGGGAGGAAGTCGAAGCTCGACAGATGGCCCTGGATCAGGTCGACCGCGACGGTCAGCCCGTGTTCGGCCGCGGCGTCGACGGTGTCGAGCAGGTCGGCGATCGCCCGCTCGCGGAGGATCGCCCGGTTCGGCTGGATCCACGGCCAGATCGGGAACACCCGGACGTGGTCCAGCCCGAGGCCGGCCAGGTCCGCGAAGTCTCGCCGGACCGCGGCGCCGTCGTAGTCCAGCCAGCTGTAGAACCACCCCGCCGACGGAACGTAGTTCGCGCCGAACCCGGGCAGCCCGCTCTCCAACACCATGCCGAGGATGCTAAAGCGGTTTAGGCCACCCAGGCAACTGCGGCGCCTGGTGCGAGCCGGTTGGTCAGGCCGGGGGTGCGGTGGATTCGCGGACGGTGAGGACGGGGTTGGCGGTCCGGCGGTTGACCACCGTGCCGGGGTCGGCGATGGTCTGCAGCAGCACCTCGGCCGCCTGCCGGCCGAAGTCGAAGGTGTCGCGGGACAGGGCGGTCAGGGCGGGATGCATCAGCTGGGTGAGGATCGAGTCGTCGAACGCGACGATCGACAGGTCGCCGGGTACCGTCACGCCCATCTCCATCGCAACGCCGAGGCCGGCCACCGCCATCACGTCGCTGTCGTAGACGATGGCGGTCGGACGATCGGGCTGGGACAGCAGTTTGCGGGTGATCGCGGCACCTTCGGAGTCGCTGAAATCGGTCGTCAGTGAGGGCGCCTCGAGCAGTCCGAGTCGTGGCGCGGCGTCGCGTACGGCGCGGATGCGGCGCTGCGTGTGCTGGAAGTTCGGCGTACCCGCCACGTGCGCGATCCGGCGATGGCCGAGCGCGGCCAGGTACTCGACGATCGACAGCATCGCGTCGCGGTCGTCGGCCCAGACCGAGGACAGCGCACCCTTCCCGCCGCGGCCGCCGATCACGACGGCGGGCAGTTCGAGCGCCTTCAGCTCCTCGACCCGCGGGTCCTTGACGGTCAGGTCGACGAGGATCACGCCGTCGACGCGGTGCTCCGACGCCCACCGCCGGTACACCTCGATCTCGGCCGCGGTGTCCTCGACGATCAGCAGTTGCAGTGAGATCGATTCCGCGGACAAGCCCGACTGCACCCCGGACAGCAGGTGCGCGAAGAACGGCTCGACGCCGAGGGTCCGGGCCGGGCGGGCGATCACCATACCGACCGAGTCCACCCGCGCCGCACCGAGTGCGCGGGCCGCGCTGTGCGGCCGCCAGCTCATCTGCTCGGCGATCTTCAGGATCCGCTCGCGGGTCGCGTCGCTGACCCCGGGCCGCCCGTTCAGCGCGAACGACACCGCTCCCTTGGACACCCCCGCCCTGGTCGCGATGTCCGCGATCGTCGGTCTGGCCACCTGGCCACCTCCCTGTCCGAGGTTGTCTCAGCGGCGCCCGCCACCCCCGCGGGTGCCGCTGCCAACCACGCTGTCCCTTGACAGCGGATTCTACGATGTGGATAGTTCGGGAGCTATACCGGTTTATCAAATCCAGGAGATCCCATGCGTAGACGCCGTCCGGCGCTCGTGGTCAGTCTTGTCGCCGCCGCTCTCACCCTCGCCGGCTGCGGCCTCGGTTCCGAGGACTCCGGCAGCGACGCCGGGGCCAAGCCGACCGTGGACGCGAACGCTCAGGTGACCGGTGAGGTCAGCTTCCAGACCTGGGCGCTGAAGCCCAAGTTCACGTCGTACGTCGAAGGCGTGATCAAGGCGTTCGAGGCGAAGTACCCGGGGACCAAGGTCACCTGGCTGGACCAGCCCGGCGACGGCTACGACAAGAAGGTGCTGAGCCAGGCGTCGGCCGGCCAGCTCCCGGACGTCACCAACCTGCCGCCGGACTTCGCGCTGTCGCTGGCCAAGCAGAACATGCTGCTCGACGTCGCCGCCGCGGACCCGAAGCTGACCGAGGAGTACGTCGAGGGCGGCGTCAAGGCCTACCAGTACGAGGGGATGGACGGCACCTTCGGCTACCCGTGGTACCTGAACACCGACATCTCCTACTGGAACGCGACCAAGTTCGCCGCGGCCGGCCTGGACGTCAAGAACCCGCCGAAGACCTTCGACGAGCTGCTCGCGGCGGCCAAGGTCATGCACGACAAGACCGGCGGCAAGGAATACCTGATGAGCCGGCTGCCGGGCATCGGTGACTTCACCAACGCCGGGATCAAGATCCTGTCCGACGACGGCAAGAAGTTCGTCTTCAACACCCCCGAGGCCGCCGCGCTGCTGGACAAGTACCGCGATGCGTACCAGGCCGGGTACATGCCGCGCGACATCCTGACCAACGAGTACCTGGGCAACTCCAAGCTCTTCACCCAGGGCAAGGTCGCGTGGACCACCGGCGGTGGCAACGCGATCCAGGACTTCATCAAGGACAACCCGTCGCTGAAGGGCAAGGTCGCCCCGTCGCCGGCCCTCGACACCCCGGCGCTGTACGTGCAGGGCCTGTCGGTCTCGGCCAAGTCGAAGAACCAGGCCGCGGCGATCGCGCTCGCCCGGTTCGTCACCAACGCCGAGAACCAGGCCGCGTTCGCGAAGATCGTGAACATCTTCCCGTCCACCAAGGCCTCCGCCTCCGACCCGTACTTCTCGAAGTCCGACGGTACGCCGGAAAGTGACGCGAAGGTGCTCGCCTTCGAGTCGCTGGCGAAGGCGAAGGTGCTGCAGCCGCCGGTGATCAGCGGTGCCACCAACGACTTCATCGGACAGCAGATCTCGCTCGCGATCGCCGGCAAGATCTCGTCGCAGGCGGCTCTGGACGCCGCGGTGGCCAAGGCCAACCAGCTGCTCACGCAGTGATGCGTTACAACCGTTGGTTCACCCCGTGGGTGCTGGTGATCCCAGCACTCGCGTGGTTGCTCGTCTTCAACCTGTGGCCGTCCATCAACACCGTCGTGCTGGCGTTCACGAACGCCAAGCCGCTCGGCGGCGGCACCTTCGTCGGGCTGAAGAACTTCGAGACTCTCCTGCACGACGAGCAGTTGCGGTGGGCGCTGCTGAACAGCGTCATCTACATGGTGGTCTGCCTGCCGTTCCTGACCATCCTGCCGCTGCTGCTCGCCGTACTGGTGGAGAAGAAGCTGCCCGGGATCACGTTCTTCCGGACCGCGTTCTACACCCCGGTGGTGGCGTCCGCGGTCGTGGTGGCGCTGATCTGGCAGTGGATCCTCGACGACCGCGGTCTGGTCAACGGGCTGGCCGAGAAGCTCGGCGTCATCTCCGGGCCGCTGCCGTTCCTGTCCGACCAGTGGCTGTTGCTGTTCAGCGCGATCAGTCTGACGATCTGGAAGGGGCTCGGGTACTACATGATCATCTACCTGGCCGCGCTCGGGAACGTCGGTCGTGAGCTGCACGAGGCCGCCGCGGTCGACGGGGCCGGGGCGATGCGCCGATTCGTGCACGTCACCATCCCGGGGGTTCGCGGCACGATGCTGCTGATCGCGATCCTGATCTCGGTGTCGGCGCTGCGGGTGTTCTCGGAGTTGTTCATTCTCAGTGGCGGCAAGGGCGGTCCGGGCGGTCGGGACAACTCGGTCGTGATGCTGATCCAGCAGTACAGCCAGGGCTTCGAGGGCAACCTCGGCTACGCGTCCGCGTTGTCGATCGTGCTGTTCTTCGTCACCGTCGTACCGATGCTGGTGCTGGCCCGCCTCAACCGCCGGGGAGCCGAAGCATGAGTGTCATCACCGATCCCGCCCGCCCGGCCGTCGCCCCCGAGGCGCCGAAAGCTTCGCGGCGGAAGGGTGCGTTCGGGTTCAACACGATGTCACCGCGGGAGAAGGCCGCGCGCTATGTTCTGCTGGTCTTCGTCCTGCTGATCACGATCGGGCCGTTCCTGTGGCAGTTGTCGACGTCGCTGAAGGGTTCCGGGGAGGACATCTACACCCGGATCCCACGGTTGCTGCCCTCGCAACCGACGTTCGACCACTACCAGGCGGTCACCGACACCATCCCGGTCTGGGATTACGCACGCAACTCGCTCGTCGTCGCCGTACTGGTTGTCGGCGGCAACGTCATCGGGGCGTCGCTGGCCGGGTTCGCCCTGTCGCGGCTGCAGTTCCGTGGGCGGCGGATCGTGCTCGGGTTGTTCCTGGCGACGTTGGTGCTGCCGGGTGAGGTCACGATCATTTCGCAGTACGTGACGGTCCGCGAGTTCGGGCTGGCGAACACGCTGTTCGGTGTCGCACTACCGGGCATGATCGGGGCGTTGAACGTGCTGCTGATGTTCAACGCTTTCCGTTCGTTGCCGGTGGAGGTTGATCAGGCGGCGGTGGTGGACGGCGCGAACGCCTGGCAGCGGTTCCTGTACATCGGTCTGCCGTCGGTGCGCGGGACGATCAGCGTGGTGGCGATCTTCGCCTTCATCGGCGCCTGGGACGACTTCCTGTGGCCGCTGATCGTGCTGACCGATCCGGACAAGTACACGCTGACCGTCGGCCTGCAGTACCTGTCCGGCACCTTCACCAACAACCCACGCCTGATCGCCGCCGGGACGATGATCGCCTTCATCCCGATCGTCATCGTCTTCGCCACCCTCCAACGCTTCTTCTTCAAGGGCGTAGAAGAAGGCGCCGTCAAGGGCTAGCGCTCACACCCACGTCACGAGGTCGTGGGACTTTGCCGTGCGCCGCCCTCCGGACGAACTGGTCCGAGGGGCGCCGGGGTGTGCCATCTCGACAGGACGTATGCGCCAGCCCGGGGCAGGCGCACGCCTGACACGGGACGGCAGGGGCGCGATCGCGGCGAGACGTCCTGTTGAGATTGCACACCGGACCGGCACGCGGTCCGCATCGCGGTCGACTCAGGTTCGGTCGTGGGCGATCGTCTCCGCGCGGTTGGGAAACAAATGTGCACCGGGTGACGAAGAGTTTCCCAGTGACTGCGACCGAGGTCGCCGGCGCAGCGTTTGACCCGGCTGAGTCGCGTGCCCGGAGCAGCTCGCCTGCTGGGTACGTCCCGGGCGAGGGTCATGCGCGGCGGTGTTGCCCTCCCGGGTCCACATCTTTTGCGCGGAGTTGTCGAGCCTGGTTGCCGGCGCCACGCGGCTGGTGGCGTTCGCGAGCGGATCACGTGATCGGGTCTCGCACCGATCGCGGTTGTCGGCTCCGGCTTCGTGGGTGGCGGCGGAGTTCGGGGTTGAGGTTGTCGGCGTCGACTCGTGGAGATTGGCTGGCGGCGGTCTGCTCGAGTCGTGAGGTTTGGTCGTCAGCCACAGCCACAAGTCACGACTCGACGGCCGGGACGCACTCACGTGGCGCTCGGCGGTTGACCGCACCCACGGCTCGGTGGGTGGCGTGGCGCCGCGTGCGCTCGGCGATGACCAGATTGCACGGTTCGGGGCCGTGACGTGGCTTGCGTGTGGGTGTGCGTGGCTGCGTTCGACGGGCGGTGGCAGTTGCGGTGGCAGTGGCAGTGGCGGTGGCGGTGGCAGTGGCGGTGGCGGTGGCAGTGGCGGTGGCAGTGGCGGTGGCAGTGGCGGTGGCAGTGGCGGTGGCAGTGGCGGTGGCAGTGGCAGTGGCAGGGGGTGGGGTCGGTTCTGGTGCTTGGAGGGTGGCGGGGATAACTTCAGGGATGGGCCCTTTGTTGGGTGGCGCTGGGCGTGCGGCTTGGGGCGAGCGTGGGGTGAGTGCCGGCTTTGACGGGGGTTGGGGGCGGGGATTGTGGCAGGGGGCCTGGGGGTGTGCCGGGCTGGGGGGCCGGGGGTGGTGGTTGGGAGTGCGGGGCTGGTCTTTGTGGGGGCGGCTGTGCTCGGGGTGGATGCTTCGAGCGGGGACGCGGGGAGTGAAGCCTTTGTTCGTAGTGCTGCATGGGATGTGTGGCGGTTGGTGGCCGCTGCGGCGGGCGTGCTGTTTCTCGGCTTGATGGTGGTCGCCGTCCGCATCCTTCGGCACGCAGTTGACTGGGGGCTGCTCGAGACCGGATCGCTGGCCTATCTGCTGCCGGCGCTCGTTGGCGCCGGCGTTTTGGTCTTGGGCCGGAGTGTCGTGGGCAGCGGTGTCCCGGATCTTCCTGTGAAGGGGATTGAGTGGCGCGTCAGCGCGGTCTTGGCAACTTCCTTGCTGGCGGGTGTGCCGTGGGTCGTCATCGTCTGGCGTGCGCACGAAACGTGTCGCTTGCTGGCATCTCGGATCGGGAGTCTGCCGCCGGCCGTGACGACCGGTGCCTCGAGCAACGAAGCGCCTTCGCCTCGCCGGGATTTGATCGAGCAGTTGCTGCGGCTGTGGAATCTCGTCGAGCGCTGTGTCGGCGCGTTCGCGCTCGCCGTGGTTGCCGCGCTGGTCGGAGCGAGCATGCTGCGCGCTGCGTTTCTCGAGGCGCATCCTGACGGTGCCGCGCGGTTTCCGGCGGCCAACGTGTTCTATTACGGCGTACTGTTCGCGGCGCTCGCGTCGTTGCTCAACCTGCCGTTGATCGCGGCTTGGCGGAGGTCCGCGCGGGCAGTGGTCGATCGGACGTACCCGCTGCCGCCGGATGGCCTGCCCACGGGGGCGTGGGTTGCGGGGCGCGGTCGGCTCGAAGGCCTGCTGCATCTCGATGTCTCGCTGCTCCGGAGCCCGCTGACGGCGCTCACCGTCTTGTCCCCATTGCTGACGAGTGCAGTTGCCGCGTTCGTCCCGCCGGCAGGCGGCTGAGACAGCCGAAACCGGCCCAGGCGTGCTGCCCGGGCCGGTTCGGCTCGCCGCTTACTTGACGAGCACGACCGAGTTGACCCAAGTCATGTTGTAGGGCTTCGACGGGCCCGTCCAGCGGACGACGGTGGTGCAAGTGCCGCTGCCGCCGTACTTCGAGCAGAGCTTGTAGCCGGCGCCGCCAGTCTGGTTGTTGATCACGATCTTGTCGCCGATCACGTTCGACAGGTTATGCGCGCCGTAGCTGTAGAAGATGTTCTTGCTGTAGATGGTGCCGTTCAGCTCCTGGATGCAGACCGCGCCGGACGGACACGACGCGGTGGTCCCCATCGTCGCCGACGCGTCAGTGGTGGCCGCGTTCGCCGACGGTGCGAACGCCGCGCCCGCGCCGGCGATGGCGAGACTCGCGGCTGCCAGTGCAATCTTTCGCATTCTGTTTCCCTCCCGAGTGGTGACCCCCGGTTGGAGGTCTCACCATCGAAGGTAGGGAGGATCATTCGCCGTCGGCAGGGTGCCGAGACCCCTTTCGGGGCAGGCCGAAAAGGGTTGATCCAGGAGAATTGATCAGGGGACGCGGGTTGCGGCGAAGTCGAGCCAGGTGGTGACGTCGGCGGGGGAGTGGTGCCGGATGGACCAGTCGACCAGGCGCAAGGACAGGTGGGCCCAGTAGAGCCGCAGTACGTCGGGTTCGAGCGTCGTGTCGAGGAGTTCGTCGAACCAGGTCAGGTCCGCGCCGGGCAGCCGTACCTGCGCGTCGAACCGCAGCGTGACCAGCGCGAATCGCCGGTCGCCGCGCCCGATGCCGTCCCAGTCGACGATCCCGGTGATCCGTCCGTCCTCGACCAGGACGTTGCCGGTATGGAAGTCGAGGTGGACGAGGTCGTCGCCGGTCATTCCGCTCGGCTCGCTCCGCCCGACTTCGTGGATCCACGCCAGCAGCTTGCGCGTGCGATCGTCGTACCGCTGGAGTGATTCGTGCAGGCAGAAACCAGGTCCGCTCTCGAGCAGATGCATGGCAGGCGTGGGCAGGTCGCCGCCCCGGCCGGCGAACAGTTCGATCGCCGCGATCATCGCCGTCAGCAGCGACCGGTCGACCGTTGCCGCCGGAGACCCCGGCAGCCGCTCCTGAACGACGGCGACTGCACCGGCGAGGCCGTGGCCTGCGAGGGCATCAGCTGCGCCGGAGTCGGCGCCCGGCAGTTCGGTGATCAGTTCGTACCGCGGTACCGGCAGCCCGTCGCGGCGCGCTGTGTCGAGGACTTCCGCCGTACGTCGGAGCTCGGCCGGCGAGCCGTGACCGCGCGTGAGTACGCCGTCACGCCCGTCGGGCCAGCGGACGAACGCGGCGCCGACCTCTCCTGCCGCGGCCCGGCCCACGAAGTCGAGCCCGGCGCCCGTGGTCTCGTTGACTGCGCGGACCAAGTCCACTGCATCGAGCCTCGGAACCGGAGGTGGCACGCCGTCTGCAGTCACAGCCGCCGACCGTACCGGGCGGCCTCCGGACGAGTCAGGTCATTTCGCCCGGCATTGTCGGCCCGCTGGCGGGTTACGTCGCCGCTGGCGGCTTACAGAGCCTGTTGCAAATTGGATCTGGGTGTTTCCGTCCGCACCAAAACGCAGTGATTTTTCCAGCGATTGCGGCTGGTTTACTCCACCTGAGCCGCAGATTCGAGCCATATCGCCGCTCTATCCCCCACCAAGCTCGACCGGGCGTTGATTCTGCAACAGGCTCTACAGCGGGCCAGCGGCCACACGACCCGCCAGCGGCGACGAGTGGCGCGGCAGGCCGCCGGTCGCGGCCAGGCGTCGCGGGGTTACTCGCCGGAGGCTTTGCGGCGTTCTCGGTAGGCGGCTACGTGCAAGCGGTTGCCGCAGGTGCGGGCGTCGCAGTAGCGCTTGGACCGGTTGCGGGACAGGTCGATCAGGGCGTCGTCGCAGTCCGGAGCCTCGCAGCGGCGAAGACGTTCGCGTTCACCGGCCGAGATCACCTGGGCGAGCGCGATCCCGCACTCCACCGTGATCCGGCACGCCAACGACGCGCCGTCGCGCGAGTAGTGGATGTGCCACGGATGCCCGTCGTGGTTCGTCAGCCGCGGAGTCGACGTACCGCGCGCGATGATCGCGTTGATCATCGTCGCCGCGGACGCGTCGGAGTCCGTGGTGAACACCGGAGCGAACAGCGGGCGCAGATCCCGGACCTCGGCAAGATCCTTCTCCGTCAACTCGCCGACCGCACTGAACTCCCGTTCCTGGACGAACTTCTCCAGTTCCTCCATCGTCTCCAGCGTGTCGACCTGGCTGTTCGGTCCCGGCATCGTGTTGACCAGCCGGACCAGCGTTCCGAGCGCCTGCTCAGTGTCGTGCGAAAAAGTCACAATCACGTCTCCAACGCGACGGGGTCTCCGTCTTTCAGCAAGAGTAGCCCGGCCCGATTAGATCGTCGCTTCATCATGCGCTATGGTTTCACCCGCAACACCACACAGGAAACATCAGCACCATCCCGGGCGATTGGCGCAGTGGTAGCGCGCTTCGTTCACACCGAAGAGGTCACTGGTTCGAACCCAGTATCGCCCACCCGAAGAACACGCAGGTCAGAGCGGGAACCCAGAGCCATCCGGGTCCCCGCTCTACTCGTTTCAGCCCTCGTCAGGCAGCGAAAAGGCAGCAAGAGCCCCTAGAACCCGCTCCTGCGAGCCTCCCTGGACGTGCGTGTAGATCATCAGCGTCGTTGTCGGCCGCTCATGCCCCATCACCCGCTGCACGTCGGGAACCGGCACACCCGAGGTGATCAGCCACGACGCGTACGAGTGCCGGAGGTCGTGAAACCGCAGACCGCCTTCGGCGTGGCGTGCTACTGCCTTGACGGCCTGAGCCTTGGTCTTGAACAGCTCGGTCGCGTCCCCGGCCGGGGTCGGCCAGGTGCCCCGGAACTTGTCCCCCTCCGCCGCGACCCAGCCGAGCAACCCAGCCCGCACGAGCGATGGCCGCCAGATGCGCGCCCGGAACAGCGTCCGACGCAAAGGGGTGCCCGCCTCGTTGATGAACACCTCCCCTGCCTGCCCGGTCCCGTACAGCTCGCGGTACTCCTCCAGGAGCCGCGCCACCATCGGCGGCACCGGAACGACGCGGCGGCCAGCTCGCGACTTCGGGTAGGGCTTGGGGGTCACATGACCATTCACCTCGACGGCTACGCGCTCGACTCGCAAAGTGCCGGCCACCAGATCGACCGACTCCCAGCGGAGCCCGACGCATTCGCCCCACCGCAGTCCAGTGCCGCCAGCAAGCGCGACGATCGCTCGATGCCGCTCGGGAACGGCCGGGAGGAGACGAGTGGTGAAATCCTCCCGGCTGATCGTCTGCCTGTCGCCCGCCTGCTGACGCTTCTTCGGGAGCCGAACGTCCTTCGCCGGATTCACAGCGATCAGCCGGTCACGATTCGCCGCCTTCAGGACCGCGCTGAATAGGCGGTGGCATTCACCAACTGTGGACGGCGAGAGCTGACGCGAGAGACCGGTGATCCACTTCTGCGCTGACGAATGGTCAATGGCTGATAGCGGCGCATTCGCCCAGTGCGCGACCACGTGGTTCTTCAGCAGCGACAGATCACGCGCCCGCGTCGTCAGCTCGACGTTGTGCGACTCCATCCACTGCGCGGCGTACGCGCCGAACTTGATGCGCCTCGCAGCGTGCGGATCGACGTACGTACCCGTGTGCTTCGTTGATTCGATAGTCGCCAGGAAGGCAGTCGCCTCGCGGCGTGTGGGAAAGGTCTTCGACGGCTGGCGGCCGGTCGCATCGCGCCAGCACGCCTTCCACTTACCAGCCGGGGTCTTTCGGATGTATCCCATCTCGGTTTGTCAGCTCCAGTTCGATGCGGTGGCGAGGGTTGCGGAGTCGTCGGGTATCGGTGTGGCATCAAGCCAGGTGTGGAATGCGCGGCGCGGAACGACCCAACGGGTGCCGAGTCGGCGCGCAGGAATCTGCCCTGTGCGGACCATCTGGTAGGCGGTGTTGCGGGAGACGGCAAGGAGCTGCGCAACCTCCGGCACCGTGTAGACGAGTGCTCTGAAGTCGTGGACGGTCGCCGTCGATTCGTCGTCTGGAACGGGGATCAGGTGTGAGACAGGCGTGTGGGTCTTCATGCGGCTCCAGAGGTCGAGTCATCGCTGACAGCTCGCAGGGCCCAAGGCGTACCAGCCGTACCAGCCTCGTTTTGGCTGGTCAGGGTCGAGGAGGCTTGAGTGCCTGGTACGCCTTGAGCCGTACCAGTGGGGTAAGCCGTACCGGGGCTGACCTGCGGTGTTACGGCTGGTACGGCTGATACGGCTTCCCCACCCGAGGGTTTCGGCTCGGGGCAGTAGCGGTTCCAGGCGTCGGTGAAGTCGCTGCGGTAGTAGCCCTTCGCCTGTCCGGTCGGGAACCGGATGGTGTCGCTGTGGATCTCGAACTCGCGCAGCAGGTTGCCCATGCGCATCGCCGTGAGCCCGGCCTTTCCGATCGTCGCCCAGGGCGCTTCGGGGTCGCTGCGGAGCCGTTCCAGCAGGATCGCGGTGGGCAGCGCGTCGGCGTCCTGGAACGCGGTGCGGCAGTCCGCCAACAGCCGGGTCGGCGTAGAGCCTTCATCGCCCGCGTCCCGGTCGCTGGTGAGCGCCACAGCGGCCTTCCGTGCGGCCCGTGGCCAGTCCCCGCCTGCCAGATCGGCAACCGCGATCATCGGCTCCCAGGTGTCGGCCGCGCGGTCCTCCAGGGGCATGTCCGGTGCGGCCTTAGTCAGCTCGGTCACCTGCGGAGCGAGCCACTGATTCAGGAGCTGGCGCAGCTCGTCCAGCTCCGGGCCGTCACGCCGCACCCGGTACGGTGCGACCTGCTCACCAGGAGCGCGGCGGCGCATCCGGATCACGGCGGCCCGGTCCTCGATCGTGTCCGGCATGGCACCAATGCCCGCCAGGGCGGCCATGGCGAACGTCTGGATCTTCTCCACCGACTTCGTCCCGGCGTCGTACCGCAGCGCCGGACGGCCGCGCTGGTGACCGGCGTTCAGCAGTCCCCGCAGATCTTCGTTCTCTCCCGCCTTGGGGCCAAAGATCGTGTCGGCCTCATCGATCAGCAGCGTCGGCGGATCACTCGGAGCCATACCGATCGACCGGTACACCGCCGACGGCGACGCGTTCACGGTCATCAGCGGCCGGTGACACAGCGCCTCCACCATGTCCAGCAACCGCGACTTACCGCACCGTCGCTCCGGTGCCCGGATCACCAGCCGCGGCGCACAGTTCCACGCCTTCACGGCATGAGTGGCCGCGATCCAGAGCACGACGGCAACGGCTGCGGAAGGACTGGGGAGGATGACGTAGCGGGCGATCGCGGCGGCGACGTCGTCCAGCAGTCGGGCACCGTCGATCGGCTGCGTCGGGTCGGTGCTTGGCGTGGTCATGCGGCGATCCCTTCGTCATGGAAGCCACCGGAGATAGCGGCTCGAATGTCGCGGGCGGTCTGGTCTACTTGCTGCCCCACGGCGGTCAGCGCGGCGATCGCGTCAGCGTGGCTGATCGCACCAGCCGCCACCATCCGCGCAACGCCCCTCGCGGCCCCGTAGAGCGTCGTTCGGCGCTTGCCCTCGGGTGCGTTCCGTACGGCGTTGAGCGTGGACGTGAGCAGCCCTTCCGGGTTCGAGATGCCCCCCGGACTGGTCGTCCGGATCGGCCCGGCCGGGACGGTGGCGGATTCGGCCGGCGTAGCGGGCATGCATGCGGCGATCAGCGGAGGGGGCATCTCGACCGGGTCGGCCGGACCCGATCCCCACCGGTAGGGCTGACGGGTGCGGTGGTGGATCGAGGGCGGCAGTACGACGTACCCGCCGTCAGCCTTCACATCGATCCCGGCCCGTCCCGGCATCGGCCGCGACGCGATCTCGCGGCCGGGGTGCCGGTAGTACAGATGCACTCCGCCGGAGCCGGTGCGCACCCAGAGCGTGCGCGGTACCAGCTGGTGCGTGACCAGCTCGGCCAGGCTGTCGTTCCCGCCGTGCGCGGGGTCTACGTCGACCACCACCAGCCCGGACACGCCACCGGTCCGGACGGCGAGCTGTCCGGCCGGGACCGCGGCCACGATCTGCGCGACGCGGGCCGGGTCGGTGGTCGCGGCGTAGAACCCGTGACAGGTCAGATGCCCACAGGTCGCCGGGTCGTGCGGGGTGTCGCGGCAGTCGTCGCAGTTGGCAACCGGCCGCTTGGAGCGACCGAGCATGAACACCGGCCAGCCACGATCAGCAGCAGCCAGGGCGGCGGTCAGCACGTCGTTCATCGGGGATCTCCTCTCGAGTGTTCAGGCGGCAGTCGGGTAGCTGGCGGCATCGATGCAGTCCAGGCAGCGGCCGTCAGAGGTCGGGATGCAGTAGTCGGTGACGGCCTTGCACAGACCGCAGGTACGGCGGGCCTGCATCGCCTTGTCCAAGGCGTTGAGCTGGGCCGGTGACGGGACGCGGGACGGCTTGGCAAGGTCGAGCCGGTACAGCCACGCCCAGCGCTTGCCGTTGCGCCACACCAGCAGCGCGTACGGCTCCTGCCCGCCCGGACACATGCGCATCGCACGGAGCTGGCGGCGAGTGGCGAGCCCCGCGGGTGCCCACCGGAACCGGAACACGGGCGTCCCGTGGTAGTCCCAGCCGAGCGCCTGTTTCCCGTTCCACAGCTCGATCCAGACCGAACGGGCCGGGTGCAGGCTGAACCCATCCAGCGCGGCGGTCATCGCTTGTCGCCCTTGCTGGTCGAGTTCTGGCCAGCGCCCCGGACGGCGCGCATGTGGTTGATGACGTGCCGTCCGAGCCGGACCCGCAGACCCGACCCCTCGCACTTCCCGCAGTGCCGGAACGCGTTGCCGAACGGGGACTTGAACTTGCCGACGCCCTTGCAGCGGCGGCACTTGCCGAACGGCCAGATCAGGCAGGTGAACAGGTAGAACGTGACGGCGGCGGTCACGATCAGTAGGACCGTGGCGACCTGTCCGGCGGTGTGGGCGGCCGCGGTGAGGGTAGCGACAGTGTCGGAGCCGTCGCTACCGTGGGTAGCGGCAGTGAGGGTGGCGGTAGCGGCGCGGGACAGCATGGGAAGCCTCCAGGGGCCGGATTTTGGGCGTGCGGAGCCGTGGCCGCGACCCGCTACCTGCGGATATACGGCCTGGTGGGGGTTGAGTTGCGGGGTAGCGGGACGGGTAGCGCAGCCGCTACCAGTAGCGCCGGGAGCGCTACCTCAGCCGTCCCGCACCCCTAGTAGTGACGATTACGCTCCGTAGATCATTCGGAGTCAGTTGGTGTTGTCGCGGCGGGCCATGGCGGCGCGCAGGTCGTCTGCGCTGACGCCCTTGCGGACCACGCCGTCGCGCTTCACGTTCACCGACGGGACACCGGCCGCGCGGGCCTGCGCGGAGATCGCCTCGGGCGTGGTGCCCTCGTACTGCTCGGGCATCTGGTTGCTCAGCCGTCCGGCGATGGTGTCCCAGTGCGCCTTGCCGTCCGGACCCATCACCGCGAGCACATCGGCCAGCACATCCCGGCTGGCGCGCTCCAGCTCGTCCCCGGCCGCTTCACCGGTCAGCGTGCCGAGCTGCTCGCGGCGCTTCCGGGCGGCGGTCAGGATCTTGTCCGCGTCGGCCGCGTCCGCGAGAAACGACCGCACCGTCGGGGTGTTGTCGGTGACGCCGTACAGGTAGCCGACGCCGCGATACTCGTCACCTACCGGCAGGGCGGAGGCGTCGAACCCTTCGGCGTACGCGTCGCCACCGAGCACGGCCTCGGACACGATCCGGTTGCCGCACTTGAGCGCGAACCTCACCGAGTGGTTGTCGCGGTACCGGTTGAACAGGCGGCCCACGTCGCCCGCGCCGACACCGGACGGCTTCTGCGAGCTGGACTCGATGATCACGCCGGCCGACGGGCCGACTGCCTGAATGCGGGACAGCTTGGCCGCGATCTCCTTGTTCACGGCCTGGTCCTCGGTCTCGAAGTAGACCTGGAACTCCTCCATCACCATCACCAGCACCCGCAGATCCGGATAGCGCGGGTCACGGGCGAGCTCCTTGGTCAGCTTGCCGTCCGGGCACATCGTGACCGGCAACGTGGTCAGGATCGAGTTCACCCGATCGATATGAGCCAGCACCTCATCCAAGATCGCCTGCAACCGCTCAATCGGGTTGTCGTCGTTGGGGTTCGGGTGCGTCCCGAACACCGTGCGGTGCGCGACCTTCTTGAACCCCAACCAGTCCGGCGAGTTCTTGCCGTCAGCAACGATGAGCTTGACGAACGGGTCCAGTGCCGCCCACAACGCCACCAGCCGGGCAAAGAAGGTCTTGCCCTTACGCGGCTGGGCACCGACCAGCAGCGAGTTCCACATCAGCAGCAGCGTGACCAGCGAGTCCCGCTCGTCCTTGCCCAGCTTCACCGGGTCCCAAATGCTGCGCGGCTTGCAGTCCAGCATCTCCGTGCGACCCACCGCGACGGCCAGCGGGTCCCGATCCGACACGAACAGCGTGTGCCGCCGCGAGCTGGACTTGTCCGGCGTCAGGAACACCTGGTTCAGGTGCACGTCCAGCCCGGACGCGATCTTCTCCCGCACGCCCACCACGTCCGACCAGCTCTTGCCGTACGGCAGATCCACCACGACCTGCGAACCGGTGTTCCGTGCGTCGCGGGACATGGGCGAGCCGAACCGCACCTCCTGGTCCGCCTTGTCTGGCTTGCCGAGACCGGCCGCGTAGTACGCACGCAGCACAATGTCAGAGTTCAGCTTGCGGTATCGAGGCGCGACCACAGCGGTACCGAGTACGGTCTGACCTGCGGGTCTTCCGTAGTGCGCGAGCCCGGCGACCGCCGCCGCACCGGCAACCGCGAGACCAGCGGCCGGGGCCGCGTTCCACGCGATCGGCAACCCAATCGCCAGACTGAGGTTCTGTGCCGCCAGGACCAGACCGCGCCACATGCGAGTTGCCTTGAGCTGACGGTGGATCTTCTCCCACTCCCTCAGCTCCCCCGCGTCGGCCGCCTTCTGCTCCAACTGCACCGAGTTCGGCACCCACCACCACCGCATCTGCCGACCGATCAGCCGCGACAGACCACGCCCGGCGAACCAGCCGAACTTCGTTGCATACCAAGGGGATCGGACCGCGTGGAACGCGGTCACGTGAGCGGCGCGAGCCAGGGCGCGGGTGGTGGTGGCGCGCAGGTTCTGCGGGTGCAGGTGGGTCGGGATGATCGGCAGACGGTGGCCGTCCGTGACCGGTACCGGCAGACCGGGGGTGTCCACGGGAACGATGACCTTGCCCGTCGAGGGGTCGTCGTCGGTGTCGTCCAACGCGATCTCGTAGGCGGTGTCCATGCTCTGAACCTCGCCTGGCGACAGCGGCACCAGCACGCCGGCCGTTTCGTCGGCAGGCTTGGTGTCGTCGTCACGGCGGGCGCGGTGCGCGTCGAGGTCGATCGGGTCGGGCAGGTTGTTCATGGGTTCGGTCATGTCACTGCTCCTGGTTCTGCGTGGGGCGGGTGTGGATCAGGTGGGCCAGTGCGGCGCCCATGCCGAGCACGGCGACGGGCAGGCAGGCCACAACGGTGGTGATCGGCCACGGGGCGGCCGTCACGCCAGCGGCCTCTAGCAGGTGATAGGCGACCTGGCCCAGCGCACCGAGCGCGAGCGCGGACAGGGCGGAGACCTTGGCGAACCGGCGTGCCTTGGCGGGCACGCGGCCGGACAGCCACACCCGCAGCGCGAACGCGGCATAGGTCTCGACCCCGATCGGCAGCGTGATCGCAGAGTTGATCGTGAAGCCGTCCGCGATCCCCGGCAGCGGGTGCACGACCCCGAACCCGGTCAGCTCACCGAGTCCGACCCAGCCGGACCAGACCGCGACGAACGCGGGCAGCGCCAGCAGCAGCACCGGCCAGGACCGAACCGGGCGCATTTCGTCCGCGTCCTCGGAACCGGTCTCAGCGTTGGTCTTCGGGGTCGTCTCGGATGCCGGGGAGATGTTGTCCGTGCTGTCCGGGTAGGCAGCCGCGGGAACCAGTTCGACCGGAAACGCCTCGTCGTCGGAGACCGGGGCCGCCTGCTCCGTGACCTGCGAAAAATCCTCCGCAGCGTCGTCGGCGGCCGTGTTGGCGGTCGCGGTGTCGGTGGTGGTCTCGTCGGGGTCCGGCACCGAGTGAAGCCGAGTCTCCGGGTGGTCCCCGGTGCGGTCGTTGGTCGGCTCGTCGGTCAGGGCGGCATGTACCGTCTTGGCCTTGTCCTTGCCGATCCGCAGGTGCTTCATCAGCCGGTTCTGTGAGGGGATCTCTCCCAGCTCGGCCGCAAACTCGCGGGCGGCCGGGATCAGGTCCTCTACCGGGACTGGGTACGACGTACGCAGCGGAGTGCTCATCGCGCCTGACCTCCCGTCAGGTGGCTAGCGACCCAGCCGCCCGCGTGGGGCAGCGTGTCGGTGGTGTGTAAGACGTGGTCGCCGTGCCAGACGATCCACGCCGTTCCCAGCGCCGTACGGGGCGAGACGACCTGCACCAGGTCGTAACCGGCGACCTTCCACCAGCCCAGATCGACCTGGACGAGGTCCGACACCGGAAGCTCGACAACCCGTTCGGTCATCAGCGCGGTCACGCGACAACCTCCGTGCCCGGGGTGCGGTCGGCCAGCTCCCGGCCGATCTCCAGCACCCGGCGTTGGGCGCGCCGGACCCGGCGCGTCTCCAGCTCCGACGCGTACGGACCGGCGTTGATCAGCGCAATCTCGGCGTTCAACAGGTCCAGGTCGGCCGCGATAAGCGGCCACTCGTGCTCGATCGCAGTCAGTTCAGCGGGAGTCGGCTCTTCGCTGCTGACGGCTGACAGGTGGATGATGGTCATTGGGTTGTGCTCCTTCTCAACGGACCAGTGCGACCCAGACGCCTCGGCGGTTGCACCCGCCGGGGCGTCGCTAGTTCGGAACCTGTCTTTCCTGTTCCAACAAATCTGTACCAACAGGTGGCACTGGGTAACCGTCACATGACCGGCCACCGCAAGTCAAGGCTTTTGGGTAGAGTTGTTGGTACAGATCTGTTGGTACTAATCAGAGGAGCAGTCAGGTGACGACCGATGGACCAGCGCGAGCCGCAGCCGGGGTGCATCTGCATGAGGCGATGGCGGGTGACCTGAGGAGAGCTATCGAGACTGGCGAGCTCCCGCCCGGTGCAGCTCTGCCGAGTGAGGCCGAACTGATGCAGCGCTACAACGTGTCCAGGAACACGGTTCGTGGCGCGTTGCGAACCCTGGAGAACGCCGGGCTTGTCACGAGCGTCAAGGGACGCGGACGACATGTCAGTCGGCGCGAACCCGTGTGGATCTATGCATCACGCTCGGAGAGTCGAGCGCGCAGGAAGCCAACAGGCGTGGACTCCTGGGTGGACGACGTGGAGGCACAAGGCCGCCGCGCGAGGACTGATATTCGGGTCGCGGTGGTGCAACCGCCGTCCGACGTTGCCGAGCGACTACAGCTCGCTCCTGGCGGTCTGGCCGCCGTCCGGCAGCGTGTACGCCTCGTCGACGACCAACCTTGGAACATCAACGATTCGTACTACCCGATGGAGCTTGCTCACGAGGTCCCGGCGATCCTCGACCCGGCCGACGTCGTCACAGGTCTAACTGTGCACCTCGCTGACCGTGGTCATATTCAGGTCGCCTACCTTGACGAAATTACAAGCCGGATGCCCACGCCGGACGAGGCAAAGATTCTCGAAATCGGTCCTGGAGTTCCGGTGACAATCCACAGTCGGACTGGCACGGCCAAAGACGGTACTCCGATTCGGTGCACCGTCAGCGTTCTCCCCGGCGATCGACACCGACTGCTTTACGAGGTCCCAGCGTGACGAGCATTAGGCGTGCCGAGCTGTCCGACCTGGAAGCCTTTCTTGACGTGCTTTCTGCTGCTACTGCACGCTTGCATTCGCGTGGCATCAGTCAGTGGCCGCCCCGATTTGCGGAAAGCAAAGTTGTTCCCGACATTGAAGCCGGTCGCGCCTACATCGTCTGCGATGGATACGATGCCGTCGCCACAACGATTCTCAGTCCGATCGGGGATCCGGATTTTTGGAGCCCTGACGAATTGACTGATCCTGCCTACTACGTCAGCAAGATTTCGACCATCAGCGGATACAGCGGGCTTGGATCAGCACTGCTAGATTGGTGCGGCCATAGGGCCGCGCAGCTTGGTGGGAAGCTGCTACGTCTCGACGCCTGGCGCACGAATCACGATCTGCACAATTACTATCTCGCACAGGGGTTCCACCACGTGCGAACGGTCGTGCTTGCACATCGTAACTCTGGCGCACTATTTGAGCGTCCAGCGCGCGACGTCACAACAGACGCGATGCTCGAATATGGGCTCACCAACCATGCCGGCCAACTCGAAGGCTGAATCAGACCTGACTCGTGCCACCGGGGTGTGTCAGTTCGGTTCGATGTTGAGGGCGTGAAGGATCTCGTGGGCTTGCGGGGTGAGTGGGTCGTGGGCGGCGT
>NZ_JBEZFT010000023.1:0-90766 GCF_040649595.1 Kribbella sp. NPDC048915
GTTCACCCACGGTGTTGTGGGTTCCGCACCCTTCACACGGGTCAGGAACCCACAACACGATGGGTGAACCCACCGCGCGGGAACGTGCGCGGTGGGTTCAGCGCACGCCGACTCGCTCACCCGGACCCACCCACAGACCGGTCACAAGAGCCGGTTACCCCACCTTGCCAGCCGGGCGATCGTTCTTCTCGGTGACCAGGACGAGCCGCCGGAGCAGGTCGTCGAGCCGGGTGCGGTCGGCGGCGGGCAGGTGGTGGATCAGCTCCTTCTCGACCTTCACGATCTCGCCGATCGCCCGCTGCCACAGCTGGTTGCCCGTGGGCGTCAGCGTCGCCATGACCTTCCGACGGTCGTCGCGGTCGTGCGTCCGCTCGACGAATCCGCGCCGCTCGAGTGCGTCGATCCGGTTCGTCAGCGCGGCCGCGGACATCCCCAGCTGCTTGGCCAGCTCCCCCGGCGTCGCGCGGTACGGCGTACCGGCCCGACGCAGCATGTGCAGCGTCTTGAACTCCCACAGCTGCAGGTCGTACGTCGCCAGCACCGCCTCCCGCCGACGCTCCAGGTGGCGCGTCAGTACCTGGAGCCGCACGGCGATCCCCTCGACCTCCCGATCGAGATCGTGCTGCCCGGCCCAGAGATCGACATGCGCGTCGACGAAGTCCTTCACCCGGCAAACTTTTCAGCGAGTGAAGGTTAGTTGTCAAATATTTCGACGTCGAAATACCGTTCGCGGCATGAGCCACGTTGCCGCCGATGCCGTTGCCACTGCCGCCCTCCATCTCATGCGCGCTGGTCAGTGGGCCGCGGCCACCGAACTGTTGCAGTCCACTCACCCTGATGCTCCGGCGGAGCGCAGTACGTTGGCGCTCGCGGCGGCCGAGGTCGCGGTCGACCGGGATTTCGCTCAGCAGACCACGGACGCCCCTGCTGCCCTGGAGGCCGTCGACGCGGTCATGGAGGGGTGGGACGTCGAACTGCTCAAGTGGCGCAACGACTACGGCGTCGCGCTTTTCGGGTCTCGGGAAGGCGGTCCCGAGCTTGCGCTGCGGGCGCAGCGGCTGATCGAGCAGGCCCCGGACGACCGCCGCCTCGGCGCTGTCCACTTCTGGGCCGGCGTCCTGGCCGACAACCTCCTCGGCCGCTCCGACGAAGCGTTCATCCACTACACCACCGCGCTCGAACTCGGCGAGAAGACCGACGACCGCCTTCTCATCTCCTACGCCCTGCGCCACCTCGGCGACCATGCCCACACCGCCGGCGATCTTGAGCTCGCCCGGAAACACTGGGAGCGCTCGACCGAGCTCCGCCAGGAAGTCGGCCACCTACTGGGCGCTCTGGCGCAGCAGACCTTGCTGGCGGTCCTGCTCCGCGACGAAGCAGACGCGGCCGGCTCGAAGGCGCTCGCCACCGAAATCAACCGCTGGTCCCGCCAGATCCCCGTCCCCTCCCTCACCCACCAAACCGCCCACCTGATGGCATCAGGGTGATCGGTACGCCGAACTTCGCGGGCACGCCGGCGCTGAACGCCACGTGATCCGACGGGCTGCCTGGCGGCACGAGTCCGACGGAGACCAGCAGCTCATCGACGTCCAACGCGGTGATCGTCGCCGCGTTGAGTGTCCACGGCGGATGGTGGTTCGGCAGGTATCAGGTCGGCCCGGCCCGCTGGACGTGCAGACCCCAGCGGGCGGTCAGGAACTCGTCGAGTGGACCGGCGACCAGCCGCTGCCCCATCTCCACGCCGACGAGCGCACGAGCACCTGAGCCCTTCACCGTCGACCTGTACGTGTGGTGCGCGCCGTACCGTTCATGACTCATCCGCGCCCACCGGTACGGCAGCCCGAAAAATCCACCGCCCAATGCACGAAGGTCAGATCAACCCACCGCTGCCGCAGGATCCAGGGCCGCGGCAACACCGGTGCCTCCGGCCAACTCACGAGACCGAGCCTAGCCCCGGAGGACCTGCCTCCGGGGCCACGGCGTCTACTACGACGAGAAGGCTGCGTCGAACGACGCGGTCGGCGGGTCGAAGGCGAGCGACCGCACGAACTGCACGGCTTCGGCGGCGCCGACCAGGCGGTCCATGCCGGCGTCCTCCCACTCGACCGAGATCGGGCCGTCGTACCCGATCGAGTTCAGCATCCGGAAGCACGCCTCCCACGGGACGTCGCCGTGCCCGGTCGAGACGAAGTCCCAGCCGCGCCGCGGGTCGCCCCAGGCGAGGTGCGAGCCCATCCGGCCGTTGCGCCCGTTGCCGACCTGACGCTTCGCGTCCTTGCAGTCGACGTGGTAGATCCGGTCCTTGAAGTCCCACAGGAACCCGACCGGGTCGAGGTCCTGCCAGACGAAGTGCGACGGGTCCCAGTTCAGCCCGAACGCCTCGCGGTGCCCGATCGCCTCCAGCGTCGCCGTCGTCGACCAGTAGTCGTACGCGATCTCCGACGGATGCACCTCGTGCGCGAACTTCACGCCGACCTCGTCGAAGACGTCGAGGATCGGGTTCCACCGGTCGGCGAAGTCCCGGTACCCGGCCTCGAGCATCTCCGGCGGCACCGGCGGGAACATCGCCACGGTCTTCCAGATCGACGACCCGGTGAACCCGACCACGACGTCGACACCGAGCGCCCGGGCGGCCCGCGCGGTCGTCTTCATCTCCTCGGCGGCCCGCTGCCGCACACCTTCGGGGTCGCCGTCGCCCCAGATGTGCGCGGGCAGGATCGCCTTGTGCCGCTGGTCGATCGGGTCGTCGCAGACCGCCTGCCCGAGCAGGTGGTTGGAGATCGTCCACACCTTCAGGTTGTACTTCTCCAGGATGTCCAGCCGGTCCTGGACGTACGCCGGGTCGTCGGCGGCCCGCCGGACGTCGAGATGGTCGCCCCAGCAGGCGATCTCGAGTCCGTCGTAGCCCCACGACGACGCCAGCCGGGCGACCTCCTCGAACGGCAGGTCGGCCCACTGGCCGGTGAACAACGTGATCGGTCGAGCCATTCTGTCCTCCTCACCAGCTCCCGAATTCCGAATTACCGCACGCCGAGCAGGTGCTCCATCGCCAGCTGGTCGAGCCGCTCGAACGCCAGACCGCGCGCGCCCAGGGCGTCCGGGTCGTACGTCGCGTTGCGCAGGTCGGTCAGCGACTCGCCTTCGGCCAGGGTCGGCTCGGCCAGTTCCGCGACCCGCGCCGCGGCCAGTGCCTCGGCGACCTCCGGGTCGGCGCGGAACGCCTGCACCTTGTCGCGCAGGATCAGGTAGTTCCGCATGCAGCCGCGCGCGGTCTCCCAGACACCCTCTTCGTCCTCGGTGCGCGGCGGCTTGTAGTCGAAGTGGATGTAGCCGTCGTACGCCGGCTGGTTGCCGGAGCCCTGCAGCACGTCGACTGTCCAGAACGCCTCGCGCAGGTTGCCGGCACCGAACCGCAGGTCCTGGTCGAACCGCGGACCGTGCTGCCCGTTCAGGTCGATGTGGTACAGCTTCCCGTGCCACAGCGCCTGCGCGATGCCGTGGGCGTAGTTCAGCCCGGCCATCTGCTCGTGCCCGACCTCGGGGTTGATGCCGACCAGCTCGGGGTCGGCGAGGTCGTTGATGAACGCGATCGCGTGCCCGATCGACGGCAGCAGGATGTCGCCGCGCGGCTCGTTCGGCTTCGGCTCGAGCGCGAACCGGATGTCGTACCCCTGCTCACGCACGTACGCGCACAGCAGGTCCATCGACTCCTTGTATCGATCAAGCGCGGCACGCACATCCTTCGAGCCGCCGGACTCCGCACCTTCACGCCCGCCCCACAGCACGTACGTCGTCGCGCCCAGCTCGGCCGCGAGGTCGACGTTGCGCAGCACCTTGGCCAGCGCGTACCGGCGTACCTGACGGTCGTTGGCGGTCAGACCGCCGTCCTTGAAGACGGGGTGCGCAAACAGGTTCGTGGTCATCATCTCGACCACCATGCCGGTGTCGGCCAGGGCCTTGGTGAAGCGTTCGAGCACCTGGGCGCGGGTCGCGTCGTCCGGTACGACGTCGTCGTCGTGGAACGTGACGGCGGCGGCGCCGAGCTCGGCGAGCTTCTCGACCGCGTGCACCGGGTCCATCGCGGGGCGAACCGCCGTACCGAACACGTCGACGCCCTGCCAGCCGACGGTCCACAGCCCGAAGGAGAACTTGTCGTCCTTGGTCGGGGTGTACTTGCTCATTCCGGAATCTCCTGCCATTGGTGGGATGCCGAGCTGGCCTCGACCGCGGCCAGCACGCGCTGGACGCGGAGCCCGTCGGCGAACGACGGTTCCGGATCGGCGCCTTCGGCGATCGCGGTGACCAGGTCGACGACCTGATGGGTGAACCCGTGCTCGTAGCCGAGCAGGTGGCCGGGCGGCCACCAGGCGGCGACGTACGGGTGGGCGGGTTCGGTGGCGAGGATGCGGCGGAAGCCGGCTGTCCTCGGGTCTTCGGTGGCGTCGTAGAAGTGCAGGAGGTTCATGTCCTCGAAGTCGAACGCCAGACTGCCGAGGCTGCCGTTGATCTCGATCCGGATCGCGTTCTTGCGGCCGGTGGCGAACCGGGTCGCCTCGAACACGCCGAGCGCACCGGACCGGAAGGTCGCGAGGAACACCGCCGCGTCGTCCACGGTCACGGGTCCGCGCTCGGTGCCCGCCGTACCGGCCAGGCCCGAGTGTTCCGCGGCGACCGGGCGCTCCTTGACGAACGTTTCGAGCCGCGCACTGACCTCACCGATCGTGTCGCCGGTGATGTACTGCGTCAGGTCGATGATGTGCGCGCCGATGTCACCGAGCGCGCCCGAACCGGCCTTCTCCTTGTCCAGCCGCCACGACAGCGGCGCCTCGGGGTCGGCGATCCAGTCCTGCAGGTACTGCGCGCGGACGTGCCGGATCTGGCCGAGCTTGCCCTCGGCAACCAGCTGCCGGGCCAGGCCGATGGCCGGCACCCGGCGATAGGTGAACCCGACCATCGACCTGATCCCGTTCGCCTTGGCCGCCTCCGCCGCGGCGGTCATCGCCTCGGCCTCCTCGACGGTGTTGGCCAGCGGCTTCTCGCACAGCACGTGCTTGCCGGCCTCCAGAGCGGCGATCGCGATCTCGGCGTGGCTGTCGCCCGGTGTGCACACGTCGACCAGTTGGACGTCGTCGCGAGCGATCAGCTTGCGCCAATCGGTCTCGGTGTCCTTCCAGCGGAGCTTCGCCGCGGCCGCCGTGACGGCTTCGGCGTTGCGCCCACCGAGGACGTTCATCGCCGGCTGCAGCGGCAGGTCGAAGAAGCGCGGCGCGCTCCGCCAGGCCTGCGAATGGGCCGCACCCATGAACGCGTAGCCGATCAGGCCGATGCCCAGGTTCTCCATGGTTCTCCTTGCTCTAGCTCTCGAATGCGGTCGGCAGGTACTGGTCCACGTTGTCCTTGGTCACCACCGGCGCGTACAGCCGGACCTGCCGGGGCACCTCGACCTCCACCAGGTCGCCGAGGGCCTTCTTCTGCACCAGCAGCCGGGCCAGCCGGACGCCGTCGGCACCCTGCGTGGACGGGTAAATGACGGTGGCCCGCAGCAACGAGTTGCCGGACTTGATGTCCCGCATCACGTTGGCCGAGCCGGCGCCGCCGACCACGAAGAACTCCTTGCGGCCGGAGTTCTTGATCGCGGCCATCACGCCGACCCCCTGGTCGTCGTCGTGGTTCCAGATCGCGTCGATCTTCGGCGCGGCCTGGAGCAGGTTGGCGGCGGCCTTCTCTCCGGACTCGACGGTGAACTCGGCGGCCACCCGGTTGCTGACCGTGAGGCCGCAGTCCGCGAGCGCCTCCTTGAAGCCCCGGCTGCGGTCCTGAGTCAACGGCAGCGAGTCGATTCCGGCGATCTCGGCGATCACCGCGTCCTTCTTGCCCTTCAGCTGTTCGCAGATGTACGTGCCGGCCGACACGCCCATCCCGTGGTTGTCGCCGAGGATCGTGGTCCGGGCCGCGAACGGGCTGTCGAACTCCCGGTCCACGTTCACCACCGGGATGCCGGCCTCCATCGCCTTGATCGCGACCGGGGTGAGCGCGGCCCCGTCGAACGGCAACAGGACGATCGCGTCGACCTTCTGGTTGATGAACGTCTCGACCTGGCTGATCTGCAGGTTCACGTCGTTGGTGCCTTCGGCGACGATCAGCTCGACGTCGGAGAACTTCTTCGCCTCGGCCTGGGTGGCCTTGGTGATGGCACCCATCCAGCCGTGGTCGGCGGCCGGCGCGGAGAACCCGATCCGGACCTTCTGGCCGGGTTCGTCGTTCTTCACTCCCGCCTGCTGGGCCGGCTGGTTTCCGGAGTTCTCCTCGGCCTTCGGTGTGTTGCTCGTGCACGCGGCCAGTGCGAGCACACTGAGCCCCGCGATCACGAGTGTTCGGGCGGAACGTCTGGACATCCTTGTCCTCCTTCTATGAGCTGGTACCACGACGCGCCAGCCGTTGCTGGAGGAGGACGGCGATCACGATGATCGCGCCCTTCGCCACCGACTGGGCGGAGATGCTCAGGTTGTTGAGCGTGAAGACGTTGTTCAACGTCGTGAAGATCAGCACGCCGAACACGGTGCCGACGATCGTGCCGCGGCCACCGGACAGCAGCGTGCCGCCGATCACCACCGCAGCGATCGCATCGAGTTCGTAGAGCTGACCATGGGTGGAGCTCCCGGTGGTCGTCCGGGCCATCAGCATCACCGCGGCGATACCGCAGCACAGCCCGGCGAGCACGTACAGCGCGACCGTGTGCCGCTGGACCTTGATACCGGCGAGCCGCGCCGCCTCGGCGTTTCCGCCGACCGCGAAGGTCCGGCGGCCGAACGTGGTGCGGTTCAGCAGCACCCAGCCGGCCGCGGCCACCAGCACGAAGATCCAGACCAGCACCGGTACGCCGATCAGTGAGCCGCCGAAGAAGTCGACGAACGAGTTCACCGTGATGATCTGGGTCCTGCGCTCGGAGATGATCTCCGCCAGACCGCGGGCGGCGGCCAGCATCGCCAGGGTCGCGATGAACGGTACAACCTTGCCGTAGGCAACCAGCAGACCGTTGACCAGACCACACGCCGAGCCGACCACGAGCGCGGTGCTGACCATGAAGATCCAGTGGTAGTCGGTCGCCATTTGCTGCGTCGCGAGCGTGGTCGCCCACACCGACGCCAGCGCGACCATCGCGCCGACGCTCAGGTCGATACCGCCGCCGGTGATCACGAACGTCATCCCGACGCTCACCACGCCGATCACGGCGGCCAGCCGCAGGATGGTCAGCAGGTTCGCGCCGGTGACGAACGTGTCCCCGGCGGTGATCGCACCGACGATGCAGAGCAGCACCAGCGCGACGACCAGACCGAGGTTGCGGCCGAACCCGGTCTGCAGGATGCCGGCGGAGCGTTGGGCGGCGGGCGGAGTGACGGTTTCCTGGGTCGATGTCGTCGTGATGTCCTCACTCATCACCTGGCACTTCCTTCCATCACCAGGTCGAGAACCTGGTGCTCGTCGATGGCTTGCGCGGGTCCGGTGTGGACGGCCCGCCCCTCCCGCAGGACGACGACCCGGTCGGACAGACCGAGCACTTCTTCGACTTCGCTGGACACCAGCACGATCGCGACCCCGTTGGACGCCAGTTGCCGGATCAGCCCGTAGATCTCCGAGCGGGCGCCGACGTCGACACCTCTGGTCGGCTCGTCGAGCAGCAGCACCCGGCAGTCGCGCAGCAGCCAGCGTGCGAGTACGACCTTCTGCTGGTTGCCGCCGGACAGGTTGCGTACCGGTTGATCCACGCCGGCTGGGCGGACGTCGAGCGCTTCCGCCAGGTTGCGGGCCGCTTCCCGCTCGGCGCGGTTGTTGAGGAAACCTGTGCTGGCGAATCGGCTGAGCGTCGACACGGTGATGTTCTTGTACACCGCCTCGTCGAGCAGCAGCGCCTGGCTCTTGCGTTCCTCCGGCGCGAGCCCGACACCCGCTTTGACGGCTGCCTGGACGCGTCCGGGCGGCAGTACGACGCCGTTGACCCGGACCACTCCGGTCGCCTGGCGGCGCGCGCCGTACACGGTCTCGAGTACTTCGGAACGCCCGGATCCGACCAGTCCGGCCAGCCCGAGGACCTCCCCGGCCCGTACCTCGAAGTCGATCCCTTCGAACTCTCCGGGCCGACTCAGCCCTCGTGCCTCCAGTACGACGGGCGCGTCCTGAGTGACCTCGTTGCGTGGCGGGAAGACGTATTCGATCGACCGGCCCGTCATCAGTTGGATGAGTTCCTTGGTCGGTGTCTCACGGGCGTCCAGGCCGGTCGCGACGGTCGCGCCGTCCTTCAGGACCGTGACGCGATCGCCGATCTCGCGGATCTCCTCGAGCCGGTGCGAGATGTAAATGACGGCGACACCACGGTCCTTGAGGCCGCGGATCACCTGGAACAGGTTGCCGACCTCCTCCGGGTCGAGGACCGCGGACGGCTCGTCCATCACGATCAGCCGGGCGTCGCGGGACAGTGCGCGCGCCATACTGACGATCTGCTGCCCGGCGGCCGGCAGCGAACCGACGGTTCGGTGCACAGGGATCTCGCCGTGGCCGAGGCCTTGCAGGATCGTGCGTGCGCGGGCGTTCGCCTCGTGGATGCGGCTGAAGCCGTAGCGGGACGGTTCGTGACCGAGGAAGATGTTCTCGGCGACGCTGAGTTCGGGGACCAGGTCGAGTTCCTGGTAGATCGCGGCGATACCGCGCTGGATCGCCGCGGTGGGGCTGGTCAGGTGCACGAGTTCGTCGTTGATCCGGATCGCACCCGCGTCCGGCTGGTGGGCGCCGGTGAGAACCTTGATCAGGGTGGACTTGCCGGCGCCGTTCTGCCCGAGCAAACAGTGCACCTCGCCCGCGCGGACGTCGAGATCGACGCCGTCGAGGGCGCGGACGCCCGGGAACTCCTTCACGATTCCGGTCATCGTCAGCAGGTCGGTCATGAGGCGACTCCGATCCGGGTCGGGTCGACGAACACCTGGTCCAGCGAGATCTCCGCGCCGCCGCGGACGGCCGCCGCGAAGCCGAGCTCGGACCGGACCACGCGGCACCCGCCGCCGTCCGGGGCGATCACGTGGTCGCGGATCGCCTGCTCCAGAGGTTCTTTCAGCCACGGCCCGAGGACGGCGAAGTAGCCGCCCAGTACGAGCACGTCCGGGTTCAGGATGTTCACCAGGATCGCTCCCCCAATCCCCAGCCAGGTGCCGACGTCCTTCAGCGCGGACAGCGTCCGCTTGTCCCCCGCAAGGGCCCGCCGGGTGATCCCGGCCAGCCGTTGCTCCACGTCCAGCGACGGATCCCGGACCGGGTCGTCGCTGTCGGTTGCCTTGTGCAACAGTGCGGTCAGGCCGACAACGGTCTCCCAGCAACCGGTCCGCCCGCACCCGCAGGTCCGTCCCGGCGGGGCGATCGGCATGTGCCCGACCTCACCGCTGTAGCCGCCACCGCCGCGGAGCAGATGCCCGCCGGTCACCACGCCGCCACCGACCCCCACGGCCCCGGTCAGCAGCACGAGGTCGTGCGGCGATTCCTGCTCGGTCCTTCTGAGTTCGGCGTACGCCGCCAGTGCGGCCAGGTTGGCCTCGTTGTCCACGTGCAGCGGGTACGTCGGGTCGTTGAGGCGGGCGCGCATCTCCTGGGCAACCGACAGCTCGCCCCAGCCGAGGTTCGGCGCCAGCTTCAGCTCGCCGGTATTCGCCTGTACGAGCCCGGGTACGGCGAGCGTCACACCGGCCAGCTGGCCGTTGCGTGACTCCACCGCCGCCACGGCCTCGCTCACCAGGGCAGCCAGCCGGTCGAGCGTCGTACTCGGATCGAGGTGCGCGATGTCCTTCGGCACCCGTTTCTCGAAGACGACCTCGCCGCCGAGATCCAACGCCGCGACGGCCAGGTAGTCGACGTTGATCTCGGCGCCGACCCCGCAGATCCCGGTGCCGTCGAGTTCGACCAGCTGGCCCGGTCGGCCGAGGGCGCGGGTGGCGTCGGCGGAGCCCTCGCGGAGGAGACCGCGGTCGACGAGCTCGGCGACCAGGCTGCTGACGGTCGCCTTGTTGAGGCCGGTCTCCGCGGCGATGCGGGCCCGGGAGCGTGGACCGAGGTCGCGGACGTGCCGGAGGACGACCGAGAGGTTGTTGCGCCGCAACGAGACATGATCGGCGGCAACCCCCCGGCTCCCCGGCCGGCGACCATCGGTCAGCGACACCCGGGTACCCCCTTCCCGACTTTGTCTGTTGAACCAACAAACTAAGTGTGGGCGATGCGGTCGTCAAGAGCCTGCAACAGTCGAGTTCTTGCGGGGATTTGTCGGGTTTCATACGCTCGTTTGGCTTTCCTCCTGTCCGCCCCCACGAGGAGCCGTTGCCATGACCATTTCCCGCCGTACCTTGCTCGCCGGCGCAGCTGCTGTTGTCGGCGCCACCCAGACGCCCGCTGCTGCGGCCCCTGCCTCGGCCGTCGCCGGGAGCCCGCCGGGTGACGTGGTCGGAAAGGTGACGGTCGGCTATCAGGGCTGGTTCGCCTGCGCCGGTGACGGTGCGCCGATCAACGGGTGGTGGCACTGGAGCCGGGACTGGTCACAACCACCGTCACCGTCGAACACGGCGATCGTCAGTTGGCCCGACGTCCGCGATTTCACGTCGACGTACCAGACGGCGTACGGGAACCTCGGGAACGGGCAGCCGGCTCGGGTGTTCTCGTCGTACGACCAGCAGACCGTCAACACGCACTTCGCGTGGATGCAGCAGCACGGGTGTGACACGGTCGCGCTGCAGCGGTTCAATCCGACCGGCGGCGAGGGTCCGACGCGCGACGCGATGGCCGTGAAGGTACGGCAGGCCGCGGAACAGTACGGCCGGAAGTTCTACATCATGTACGACGCGACCGCCTGGACGTCGATGCAGTCGGAGCTGAAGGCGGACTGGACGGCGAAGATGAGCGTTACCCGTCATCACCGGCGTACGCGCGGCAGAACGGCAAACCCGTCGTCTGCATCTGGGGCTTCGGGTTCAACGAGGCGAACAAGGCGTGGCCGGCCGACGTGTGCCTGGACGTCGTGAACTGGTTCAAGGCGCAGGGCTGCTACGTCATCGGCGGCGTACCGACACACTGGCGACCGGGCAACGAGGACTCACGGCCCGGGTACTCGGCGGTGTATCACGCGTTCAACATGCTGTCGCCGTGGATGGTCGGCCGGATCAGCGACCTCGCGGGCGCCGATCACTACTACAACAACGTCAACCAGCAGGACCAGGCCGAGTGCGATGCCTTGGGGATCGACTACCAGCCGTGCGTCATTCCCGGCGATCTGCAGTCCGGGCATCGTCACCACGGGGAGCTGATGTGGCGGCAGTTCTACAACCTCACACGGGTCGGGGTGCAAGGGCTGTACATCTCGATGTTCGACGAGTTCAACGAGGGCAACCAGATCGCGAAGACCGCCGAGACGGGGGCGTGGGTACCTGCCGGGTCGGGCATCCGGGCGCTCGACGAGGACGGTACGGCGTGTTCGGCCGACTACTACCTCCGGCTGACCCACGACGGCGGGCGGATGTTCAAGGGCTTGGCGCCGGTGACATCCGTCCGTCCTACTCCCCCGGTGGTTTAGAACAGCTCCATACTGTCGGCGGTGGCCGTGATGACCGGGTTGTCGAAGTACAGCCGGCAGGCGATGGCGTGGCCGGTGCAGGTGAGCAGCGCCGGGCCGGCCGCGTCGACGACCCGGTACGCGACCGGGTGCTCGCAGCGCTCCACCTCGCCGACGTTCTCCCGGCCGCAGCCGAGGACGTGGCAGGTGACGGCGTCACCGACGTTCATCAGCGTCAGGCCGTGCTCGGGGCAGACCCCCCAGCCGACGCCACAGGTCTGGCCTTCGTTCGCGGCGAGGCGGACCAGCTTGCCGGCCGTCACCTCGAGCTTGCTCGCCAGATCGCGGAAGGTCGTCGCGGCCTGGTCCAGCTCGCGCCGGAACCTGCGCAGCTCGACCGACTCGGGCATGTTCTGCGTCGCCGCGTGCAGATCCTCGGCGAGCGTCATCGCCGCTACCGCGATCTCGTCCACCCGAACAGGCGTGTTGAACTGGCGCAGCGTCGTACTGGGCGCCTCGCGTGGGCGGTCACGGACCTCCGCGAGCCAGGTCGGCTCACCCGGCTGATCGTTTGGCTTGTCCAGCTGGATCTCGCCGACCGGCCGACCGGCTTGCCACTCCGAGGGCGGATCCGGGTCAGGCGTCGGTTGCGGAACGTGACCGTTGATGCCGTTTGCTGTGGAGCTCCCGTTGATCGGGAGCCGGCTATCCTGCGCTGTCCGCCCGTTCATACAGCCTCACTCGTCCCAGTCCCCTGTGGTGCCTCGGTGGCCGATCGTGCCATGTGTCCGGTACCCAGGACCAGAGGAAAACTGACGGCGTCACCCACCGCTCCCCCACCTTTGCAGACAGCAACTAACAACCCCCGGCAGGACTAGGTTCCCCCGGCTGCGGGCCACCGAATCACACTGGTCGGGTTACTCAACGCGATCTTTGCATTTCGACACGGCGCGTCATCGGGCTGTCGCTGTCGGGCGTGGATCTGCTGTGAGTCTGATCACGGTGCGTAGTTCTGGACGGCACCTCCTCGGGACAGGTCGACGAGGGTGTGCGCCAGGGCCTGCGCGTCGGCGAGGACCTCGTCGAGGTTCATCTTGGTGAGTTCGCGGTCGCGGACGACGACCTGGCCGGCCACGAGGACGGTGACGACGTCGGAGGCTCTCGCGGAGTAGACGAGCACTGCCTTGGGGTTGTGCACCGGCTGATGGTGGAGCGCGCTCAGGTCGACCAGGACGATGTCGGCTTGACGGCCCGGCTCGAGCACGCCGATCTCGTCGGGTAGACCGGCTGCTGCCGCGCTGCCCCGGGTCGCCAGGCGGAGGGTGTCGTCGAGGGTCATCCAGGTGGCGTCATTCTCGCGTTGCTTTTGGGTGAGGGCGACCATGCGGAGCGCTTCCCAGACGTCGAGCGTGTTGTGGACGGCGGCTCCGTCCGTACCGACGCCGACCTCGACGCCCGCTGCACGCAGTCCCCTGATCGGGGTGACTTCGCCCATCGCGAGTTTGAGGTACACCTTCGGACAGGACGCGACCGTCGTCCTCGGGTACCGCTGGAGGATCGGGAGGTCCTCGGGTCGGATGCCGCAACCGTGCGCGATGAGCGCGCCCGCATCGAGCACACCGGTGCGCTCGAGGACCTGGATCGGCGTGACCCTGTGCTTGTCGATGGACGCTTGGGTCTGGTCGTCGGTCTCCGCGGCGTGCAGGTGGATCCTCAACTGGTTCGTTCTGCCGAAGTCCGCCGCACGTCGGAGGTCTTCGTCGGTCACCGTGTACGTCGCGTGCGGTCCGAGGCTCGCGGTGATGCGCGGATGCCTGCCCGCGAGCTCACGGGTCTGCTCGAACGCGGCGTCGATCGCGTCCGCGCCCGCCGACGAGAAGAACGTCGGCGCCAGGTCCGCCCGGATCCCCGACTCGATCACCGCCTCCGCGATCTGGTCGGCGTGAAAGTAGTGGTCGACGAACGTGGTCACTCCCGCCAGCAACATCTCCGCACACGCCAACCTCGCACCCACGCGCACGCGCTCCGGCGTCAGATTCACCTCCATCGGCCAGATCCGTTGGTTGAACCAATCCTCAATCGCCAGATCCTCAGCCGCACCCCGCATCATCACCATCGGACTGTGCGTATGCGAATTCACCAACCCAGGAACCGCCACCAACCCGGTCCCATCAACAACCTCGACCCCCACACCCCCAAAGTCCCCTGCACCGCGGCTTGCGCTGGGCACGACCGCGACGATGCGGCCGTTCTCGACGAGGATGTCGCGCGCATCATCGACGCGGCACTCCCCGTGCTCGGGTACAACCAGCACCGACACGTTCCGGATCACGACGCGCGACATTCATCCTCCAGGCAGCCCGGCTCGTCGGATGACCGCAGTCTTGTCCACGGAAGGGTCCACCCCGTATGTGCCGTCCGGCCCGACGCGGAACCTGAACCCATGCGGCGTACCCCATTCCAGCGTCTTGAAGTCGATCCGGTGCACCGACCATCCACGGGCATGCGTCTTCACCCGATGACCGAACCTGCCCAACGGCGCGAGATTGCCCGTACTGGTTTGGCCTGCCGGCCCGAGCGGGTCGTACGGCTCGATGTGATCGAGGTCGATGGTGTCACTGCTCTCGCGCGTGCCGTACGGGAAGAGCTCGACCGGGTGCATCAGGCGCACACGCTCGCGGATCCGGGTGGGAATCTCGTACGCGTCGACGCTCACCGCGTCGTTGAGATCGATCACCGGCTTCACCACGTACGGTCCGTACCCGATGAGCTCGGCCAGCTGTCCGGCCAGCAGCGGACCGATCCCCTCGGCACGCACCACGCCGGTGCCGGTGGCAAGAGTTCGATCGGTGAGGTGTACGACCACGTCGGTCCGTCGCGGGCACACCTGTCCCTTGGGTCGCTCGACACCGCTCCTTGAGGGGTTGGCATAGGCGTCCTGTCTGATCTGCGCCAACCGTGTATGGAGCGCCTTCAGCGCAGCGGCATCCATCGGCCGCTCCTCGTCGGTCTGAGGATGCGGATCGGGTGAGAAGTCGTCGAACCGATCGACGAGTATGTCGGGATCGTGCGGCGCGGACGCCTCCAGCCACGGATCTTCCGGCGGACCAACAGGTTCATGTGGGTCCGACTGCAGCAGGTCCTCCTCAACCGAGTCGCCGCGCCCGGAATGACCAGGCGCCTTCGCCTTGGTGGCCGCACACGAATCCTGCCCCGCGGCTGCGCCCGCTGTACCCGCCGTGCCCGCTGTGCCCGCTGCACCCGCTGCACCCGCTGCACCGACTGCATTCGCGAATCTCGCCGCACTCGCCTCGCTCGCCGCACTCGGCATGCCCGGCGACGTGCGCGGCGACGCGCCCGCGCGCGACGCCTCGGCCATGCCATCGGCGCTGCCCGCGCACCCCGTCGCGGCCGCGCTTGCGTCGCTCGCCGCGCCGGCTGCGGTTGCAGTCCGGGTCGCGTCACTCGTGCTCGCCGGACTGGGTGTGCTCGCGGGGTTGGCCGTGTTCTCCGGGCTGGTCCTCGTCCTACCCGTGCTGTCTGCGGCTGCATTGGCCTTGGTCGCCGGCCTTGACGTGTTGGTGGGGCCGGCGAGTTGGGCTCGGGTGAGGAGCTCTTGTGTGAAGGTGGGATCGGCGATGATGCCGATCGCCTCGGCGCGGCGGTGCTGAACCGAGCGCCTGTCGCCGAACGTTTGGAGCGCGTCCGCGATCGCAGAAATCGTGGCGTTGTGACGGTTGACTGCGGACGCGGCGGCCTTCACATACATGGTCTTGGTGCCATGGTCGTCGGCGCGGCCAATGAAGACGCCTCGCTCCTTGGTCGCCTCAGCGGCTTCTTCCTCGGCCAGTTCGGCGTCGGCGTACTTCTTTGCGGCGGCGACGATCTTGTCGAGGCGGTACGGCGAGATCGTATCGACGAGCGGCGCTACTCGACGGTCGACGTACGCGGCGGCCACATGGCACAGCTTCACGCACGACCGTACGATCTGGCAGGCCTTCCACGGGGTTGCTTCACCGGTCTGGATGCGTTCCCAGATCTGCGGGAAGCGGTGGCGCAGGGCTAGGCCGTCGGCGAGGATCTGACGTCCAACGCCTGGCGAAACTCCAAGCACCACGGCGAATTCGGCGATGGCGAACTCGGCGATCTCGGGGCAGCCCTCGCCTCCTAGCACGACTGCTCGCTCTCTACCGTCGTACGCGCGCTGAGCTGACTTGAGGCCGTGCGCCGCCGGAGCGGTGCGGTCGGCGAAGATCTGAGCGCACTCAAGCACGCGCGCATCAGCCCGGCCGGCGATGGCGCGACACTCCGCCGCAGCCTCCAGGAGGTCGCGCGTCGGGAGCTCGCTGAGATCATTTTCGAACATGCATTCGAGTCTACGGCATCAGCGGCCAGCGCCCAAGTCCGCTGACAAACAAAATCCCTTGCACATAAGACGAATCATCTTCACCCCAGGAATGGCGGTAGCCGGCGGAAGATTGGTCGCTGCGGGCGTTCGCCGGCCCAGGTGGGAACGGTCGTGCGCTGCGGCAGGGTCACGCGGCCACGGAGTCGACCGGCAGCGCCCGCATACGTGAGGCGATTGCAGCACGTGACTTGGCGGGCGTACACATGATGCGCGAGGTAAAACCGCGAGCGACCGGCTCCTGCGACCGGCGCCGGTGGTCAACACGGGCCTTGCAGTACGTCGCGTCCAAGAACACATAGCGGAACGGCTGGTCGGCCAACGACCTATCCCGGAACGCGGCGACCTCGACGTCGAGCTCGGCACAGATCCGACTGACTTCAGACTTCGAGATTTCGCTGTCGGCGCCCAAGGCTTTGACCAGGTCGTCGACCTTCCTCGTGGAGGTGCCGTGCAGGTAGGCCTCCATGATCACCGCGAACAGCGACTGATCCACCCGCCGGCGGCGCTCCAGCAACGCCGCTAAGACCGACCCGTGCGCAGCTTCGGGATCCGTAACTCCAGTTTCCCGGCCGTGGTCGTGAGCGTCCTGAATCGGTGCCCGCTGCGCGGTCCGCTCCAGCGACCGTTCGTGCGGGGCAGCGCCGATCACCGCTGCCAGCTCGGCCTCGATCAACGCCTGGTAGATCGTCGTCGCGGCCTGCCGAACTTGTTCTTCGACATCACCACACTTGAGCATCTCGGGCACCTCGAGCAGGGCAGACTGATCCAGAGCCATCGTGTGAAATGCCCTTTCGCGAGAACCGTTGGCGTGCTCTCGCCGACCTTCACACGGCGGCCTCCTCACCGGTTCCGCCGCAGGCACCCTGGACCGCATCGATCGACGGCGGGTGGATTGGGCTGGGCCCCGGCGGTGTTGCTGCGGAAGGTACGACGAATGCGGCGCGGCCGGCACGGCAGGTGGGCAGGTGGGCAGGTGGGCAGGAATGAGTGGGCGTGCGGGGGAACAGCGTCCAGCGACGCAGACTGACGGCGGCGCGGTTCGGAAGGGTCAGTGGCACTGAGGGCGGGGCGAACAGATGGCTGAACCAGGGGAACAGGTGTTCGAGTTTCGGGTATGGTGGGGAGATGGGTGCTCTTCAGGGCTCGTTGCTGGATGCGTTTGCGGATCCTGGGTTGGGGTCCTTGGACGGGGTTGCGCGCACCGAGTTGTCGCGCGGCGCTTGGATTGATGTGCTGCCGGGGTGGTTGACGGGGGCGGATCAGGTGTTCGAGCGGCTGGCTCGGGAGGTGCCTTGGCAGGCGGAGCGGCGGCAGATGTACGACCGAGTGGTGGACGTTCCCCGGTTGCTGTGTTTCTACGGGGAGAACGCCGAGCTGCCGTTGCCGATCCTGGACGAGGCGCGAGATGCGTTGAGTGGGCATTACGGGGACGAGTTGGGTGAGCCGTTCCGTACGGCGGGGTTGTGTTTCTACCGGGACGGGCGGGACAGCGTGGCCTGGCACGGGGATCGGATCGGGCGCGGGGATCGTGAGGACACGATGGTCGCGATTCTGTCGGTCGGTGAGCCTCGGGTGCTTGCGTTGCGACCACGGCCGGGCGGTCAGAGCGGACAGAGCGGTCAGAGCGGGCAGGTGGGCTCGACGGTGCGGTATCCGTTGGGGCACGGGGATCTGATCGTCATGGGTGGTTCGTGCCAGCGGACGTGGGAGCACGCGATTCCGAAGGCGTCGGGCCGGGTGGGACCGCGGATCAGTATTCAGTTCCGGCCGCGCGGAGTGCGGTAGTTCGACACTTACGCGGCTGTGGAGACGAACTCGTCGGGGCGGTAAATACCATCCTTGGAGGCGACATAGAAGCCCAGAAGCCGAACGCCGGCCGCTCGGCAGATGGTGGCGGCGGCTGACGCCCATTGGGTGTCCAGGTCGGGAAGATGGCGGGGGCCGGGGCGGCCCAGGGCCAGGACGAGCGATGTTCCGGGAGCCGTGTGGACGGCCGGGATGATCGGATGCATGGCCTTCTCGCAGAGCTGGGCAGGGGTCCAGCCGGGTCTCGGGTTGTGAGCGGTCGGCAGGCAGTCGGGAGGCAACTCGATGACGACGGTGGCTCGGTAGCGGTCGTCGGGGTCGCAGATCAGCACGGTGAACGTGCCCCGGCGGCGGTCGCCGAGGCTCACCATCAAGTCGATGGCGTCGGCGGTGACCTCGGGATCGGTGAGTGGATGGTCGGCCCAGTTGGAGGCGAGATGTTCGAAGCTCATACCTGAAAAGATGCCGCGTTCCGGACCCCCGATCCGAGTTGTCCACAGGGCAAAGTGGCCCAAGTTCTCTCCCGCGAAATGGATCTGCACCGTGGGCCGCTCCGCTCCTAGGCTCACAGGCATGAGATTCGGGCAGATGCTTCCCCCGGCCGGAGCGCCGCGGGACTTGGCGATGGCGCAGTTGGCCAGTTCGGTCGGCGACGGGGCGTTCGTCGTCACCTCGGCGTTGTTCTTCACGCGGGTCGTCGGCCTCTCCACCGCCCAGGTCGGGCTGGGCCTGACGATCGCTTGGCTGGTCGGGTTCCTCGCGGGCGTCCCGCTGGGCAACTTCGCGGATCGCCGCGGAGCGCGCGGTACGGCGGTCCTGCTGGCCCTGACCACCGCCGCCGCGGTCGCCAGCTTCCTGGCGGTCCGGAGCTTCACAGGCTTCCTCGCCGCCGCACTGGTCTACGCCTGCAGCCAGACCGGCCTCACCGCAGCGCGACAGGCGCTGCTCGCCGGCCTCGTCGCCCCCGCCGAGCGGACCAGGATCCGCGCCTTCCTCCAGTCCACAGCCAACGCAGGACTCGCGCTCGGCGCGCTCCTCGGCGGCGTCGCGCTCCGGTTCGACAGCGAAACGGCGTACCTGGTCGTGTTCGCGGTCGATGCCCTCAGCTTCCTGATCGCCGCAAGGCTGCTCCACAGGGTCCCGGCGATCGCCACCACCCGCCGTACTGCGGGCGAACCGCGGCTGGCCGTGCTGCATGATCGCCCGTACGCCGTCCTGGCGCTGATCAACGCGGTAATGCTGCTGTTCATGCCGCTCATCAGCCTGATCGGCCCGCTCTGGATCGTCACCCGCACCAACGCACCCAGCTGGGTCGTCGCCTCGTTGATGATCGTCAACACCATCGGCGTCACGTTCTTCCAGGTCCGCGTCGCGAAGGGCGTCAAGGATCTGCGCACCGCCGCACGATCCGTCCGGTACGCCGGGATCGCGATGCTCGCCGCCTGCGCCGTGTTCGCAACCACCGCAGCACCAGGCCTGAGCGCTGCGGTCACCACAGCAGTGCTGATCCTCGCCGCAGCGCTCCTCACCTTCGGCGAGATGAAACTGGCGTCCGGCGCTTGGGAAATCAGCTTCGGATTGGCTCCCGCCGACAAGCAGGGCCAGTACCAGGGCTTCTTCGGTACCGGCCCCGCGATCGCGCGCATGCTGGGCCCGGCGATGCTCACGACGGTCGTCCTCGGCTGGGGTCCGATCGGCTGGCTGGTGGTCGGTGCACTGTTCCTGGGGACCAGTTGCGCGACTGGTCCCGCCGTACGATGGGCTGCGCGGACAAGGGCCGTCAACGAGGACACCCTGCCGTCGCTGGTAGAGGAGGGCGTCGCCTGATGGAAATTCCCGGACTGGTCGAGGTCACGACGTACGACGAACTGCGCGAGATCGTCCCGCAGCCGCTGGCCGCGGCGGCCGGCAAGGAGCGCAAGGAGCTGCACGACCTGGATCGTGACTGGCTCGCCGCCTCGCCGTTCTGCCTGATCGCCACGTCCGCGGCCGACGGCACCTGCGACGTCTCCCCCAAGGGCGACCCGGCCGGGTTCACCAAGGTGCTGGATTCCACCACGATCGCGATCCCGGAGCGGGCCGGCAACCGGCGCGTCGACGGGTTCGCGAACATCCTGTCCAACCCGCACGTCGGGCTGATCTACTTCCTGCCAGGCCGCGGCGACACGCTGCGGATCAACGGCCGCGCCCGGATCGTCCGCGAGGCGCCGTTCTTCGACGACATGATCGTCAAGGGCAACCGTCCGCAGCTCGCACTGCTGGTCGAGATCGAGGAGATCTTCCACCACTGCTCGAAGGCGTTCCTGCGCTCGCAGCTCTGGAAGCCCGAGACCTGGAACCCCGAGGCCGTCGCCAAGCGGGCCACGATCGCCAAGGCGCTGGAGCGGCCGAACGACGACCTCGCGACGCTCGAGGACTACTACGGCCCGGCGTACGAGGAAAAGATCTACAAGGTCAAGTACTGAACTACCGCACAGGGCGCAGGCCGAAGTACTCCGTGGCGACGATGACACCACCCGGGTACGCCCTCTACGGTTCCGTACTGTGAGCACGACTGCACCGGCCCCGCCGATCGGGTCACGCCTGCGCCGCGCGATCCTGCCCGTGGCGCTGGCGGTGTTCTCCGTGGTCGGCACGTTCGGCGCCTCGCAAGGTCAACCGGACCGCCGCGCGCCCGACGCGTTGATGGTCGTGCTGCTGCTGATCGGCGCGCTTTCGCTGTACTGGCTGCGCACCCACCCGATCCTGGTGCTGTGGGCAACGATCGTCTCGTCGCTGATCTACATGCTCCGCGAATACCCGTGGGGCCCGGTGATCTTCGCGTTCGTGATCGCGGTGTTCCGCACGATCCGCCTCGGTCACCGACTGGCCGGCTGGATCGGCCTGATCACGTTGTACGTCGCCCACGTCGGCGGCCGCATCATCCTCGGCATCAACGAGGAGGGCATCTACCAGGTCCTGCTCGTCGGTACCTGCTTCGTGGTCCTGGGCGTCTTCGCCGAACTGTTCCGCGCGCACCGCGAGCGGGTGCTGGCCGCGGCCCGGACACGCGAAGAGGAAGAGCTGCGCCGCGCCGGCGAGGAGCGGCTACGGATCGCCCAGGAGCTCCACGACGTCGTCGCCCACCACATCTCGCTGATCAACGTGCAGGCTTCCACCGCGCTGCACCTGGTCGATCGGCAACCCGAGCAGGCCGCCCCGGCGCTGTCCGCGATCAAGGACGCGAGCAAGGAGGCGCTGGTCGAGCTGCGGTCGATCGTCGGCGTACTGCGGCAGTCCGACGAGTCGGCGCCCCGCCAACCGGTCGCGGGGCTCGATCATCTGGACCACTTGATCAGCCGGACCGAGCGGGCCGGGCTCGAGGTGCACAAGATCGTCCACGGCGACCCCCGTCCACTGCCGACCGGGCTCGACCGCGCCGCGTTCCGGATCGTGCAGGAGTCGCTGACCAACGTCGTACGGCACGCGCGGGCGACGTCGGCGACGGTGCGGATCCAGTACGGCGAGCGGGCGCTCGTGCTACAGGTCGACGACAACGGCGAATCGCTCGCCGGCGCCCCCAACGAAGGCAACGGCATCTCCGGCATGCGCGAGCGCGCCACTGCGCTTGGGGGCACGCTGACCGCCAACCGCACCCCAACCGGCAGCCTCCGGATCACGGCCACGCTGCCGATCTAACGCACTGAGGGCAGCCGCACGTGGGACGGATTCAGATCCGCCACCTTGGAGACACCGAGCAGCGCCATCGTCCGCCGTACCTCCTTGGTCAGGATCTCCGCGGCCCGGGCGACGCCGCGCTGCCCGCCGGCCATCAACCCGTACAGGTACGCCCGCCCGACCAGGCAGGCGTCCGCGCCCAGCGCGATCGCGGCGACGATGTCCGCGCCCGACATGATGCCCGTGTCGAGGTAGATCTCCGCCGAATCCCCGACCGCCTTCCGGACGTCCGGAAGGATCCGCAGCGGCGTCGGCGCCCGGTCGAGCTGCCGACCACCGTGGTTCGACAACACAACCGCGTCCGCGCCGGCATCGACGACCCGGCGAGCGTCGTCGACGGTCTGGATGCCCTTCACGATCAGCGGCCCGTCCCAGATCGAGCGTAGCCAGTTCAGGTCGTCGATCGTCATCGTGGGGTCGAACAGCTTGTCGAGCAACTCCGCGACCGTACCGTCCCACGAGGACAGCGACGCGAACGTCAGCGGCCGCGTGGTCAGCAGGTTCGCCCACCAGGCCGGGTGCAGTGACGCGTCCAGCACGGTCTTCGCGGTCAGCGACGGCGGGATCGTGAACCCGTTGCGGACGTCGCGCAGCCGCGCGCCCGCCACCGGTACGTCGACGGTCAGCATCAGCGCCTCGTACCCGGCGGCGGCCGATCGCTTCACCAGGTCCTCACCCGCCGTGCGGTCCTTCCACACGTACAGCTGGAACCACTTGCGGGCGTTCGGCCCCGCGGCCGCGACGTCCTCGATCGACGTGGTGCCCATCGTCGACAGCGCGTACGGGATGCCGACCTGCTCAGCGACCTTCACGACGGCGCTCTCGCCCTCGTGGTTCATCATCCGGGTGAAGCCGGTCGGCGCGAACGCGAACGGCAGCTCGGAGCGCCGGCCGAGGATGTCGGTGCCGAGATCGATCTCGGAGACGTCGCGCAGGATCGACGGCTGGAGCTCCATTTCGGCGAACAGCCGGCGGGCCCGGCGCAGGCTGATCTCCGCCTCGGCGGCACCGTCGGTGTAGTCGAACACCGAGCGCGGGGTCCGGCGCTTGGCGATCGTGCGCAGGTCCGCGATGGTCAGCGCCTTCTCCAGGCGCCGCTCGGTCGGGTTCACCGTGATCGGCTTGGGCCGCAGCAGCGGCTTCAACTCCGACCATTTGGGCAGCTGGCGATCGGTCATCAGGTCTCCCGGTCGAGTCTGTGGTCGGACCACACCCTACCCTGTGGTCCGACCACACAGATAGGGTGTCCACGTGAAGAACTACGAGCTGGTCCTGCACCGGGTCGAGGCCGACCTGGCGGCCGGGCGGCTGCGGATCGGCGGGCGGTTGCCCGGCGAGCGCGCGCTGGCCGAGCAACTCGGGATCAGCCGGCCCTCTGTGCGCGAGGCAGTCCGCGTGCTCGAGGCGATGGGCGTGGTGCGGACCGCGACCGGCTCCGGTCCGGAGGCGGGTGCGGTCATCGTGGCGGAGCCGGTGTCGCCGCTGACCGCCGTACTGCGGTTGCACCTGGCGACGAACCACCTGCCGATGGGGGACGTCGTCCAGACCCGCCTGCTGCTGGAGTCCTGGTCCGCGCGGGAGGCGGCGGCGCGGGCGCTGCCGGCGGACGAACTGAAGGCCGCGGAGGACCTGCTCGACCGGATGGACGACAGCACGTTGTCGCCGGACGAGTTCCATGTGCTCGACGCGGAGTTCCACGTCGCGCTGTCGGCGCTGGCGGGCAATGTGCTGATCGCGGCGGTGATGACGTCGCTGCGGTCGGCGATCCACGGGTACGTGCTGGCCGCCGTACCGAACCTGCCGGACTGGGAGGCCACGGCGGTCGGCCTCCGCACGGAGCATCGCGCGATCCTCGCCGCGGTGCGTGCCGGGGAGCCGGAGCGCGCGGCCGACCTGGTGACCGCGCACATCCAAGGGTTCTACCGAGCGGCTCAGTTAGCACCGTTCGGCGGCGCTGCGGGTGGTACGGCGGAGGCCGAAGATCACGACCGCGCCGACGACAAGGTGCAGTGACGCGAGACCGAGCTTCGCACCGAGGCCGATGCCGGAGTCGAGCGGGCTGAAGAGCGACGTCGTGCAGACGATCGCGGCGATGAGGGTCCAGATGTTCTGGGCGCGGGGTGTACGGCGCTCCAGGATCGCGAGCAGGCCCCACCCGGCGAAGGCGACGACGACGGTCGAGACGGCGATCGCGCCGGCGCCGATGTGCTGCGTGCCGCCCTGACGGGCGTCCAGCGAAATCCCGGCAAGCGGGCCGAGAACCAGCCAGTCCGCCAGCGCCGCCAGCGCGGCAGCCCCGACGACCAGCAGCCGGCTGCGACCGGGAACACGGGCCGAAGTACGAGCCGGCGTGATCGGGGCGGCCGAGGTGGACTGCTGCGTGTTCGTCATCGTTACTCCCTTGGTGGTCGCTGCGATCACTCTCCTGTGAAGCAATGCCACGCGGCATCGGCCGGGAAGCTGGATCGCCCCGGCCGGAAGTCGGCGGGACTACGACTTTGGTCGGTGGTCGGGAGGACGCCGGGCGACCTAGGCTCGACCGCATGGAGCAGTGTGTGCCGCAGCCGGTGACGCGGCGGTTCGAGGTGATGGCGACCGTCGCGCTCGCCGTGCTGGTTGCGCTGACGATCGTCGGGCGGCTGCCCGATCCGGCGCACCAGCAGTTCCTGCTGTGGGACATCGCGATCGGCCTGGTCGCGGTCGCGTTCGTTCCGTTGGTGATCCGCCGTCCGGTAGCCGGCGCACTCGTGATGGCGGCACTCGCCGCCCTCTCCCCCGCTGCGACGCCGCCCGCCACGGCGGCGACGCTGATCGTTGCCCTGCGTCGCCCGTTTCGCACGGCTCTCCTGGTCGCCCTCGCGAGCACGGTGGCCCACCTGATCCAGAACCTGTGGCAACCGATCAACACCCTTTCGTTCCTGTGGTTCGCGGTCCTGGACGTCGTCGTCCACGCGGCACTCCTCGGCTGGGGTCAAGGCACACAGGCCCGCCGTCAGCTCGTCGAGTCGCTGCGCGAACGCGCCCGGCGCGCGGAGGCCGAGCAGGGCCGCCGGGTCGCCGAGGCGCGGACCCTGGAGCGCACCAAGATGGCGCGTGAGATGCACGACGTGCTCGCGCATCGCCTGTCCTTGCTCGCGACGTACGCCGGCGCGCTCGAGTACCGTCCGGACTCGTCGCCGGAGAAGCTCGCGAAGGCGGCCGGCGTGATCCGCACCGGCGTACACCAGGCGCTCGACGAGTTGCGCGAGGTCATCAACGTGCTGCGCGACGAGGACGTCTACGAGGGACGCCCGCAGCCCACGTTCGCCGATCTCCGTGCGCTCGTCGACGAATCCCGCGCGGCAGGTACGGCGATCGCCTACGAGGATCAGGTCAAGGATCCGGCGTCCTTGCCACCGGCAACCGGCAGGACGGCGTACCGGGTCGTGCAGGAAGGCCTGACGAATGCCCGCAAGCACGCCGCCGGTCATCCGGTCACGGTCCGCGTCGAGGGCCGGCCAGGCGATCGGCTGCGGATCGAGCTGGTCAATCCGGCGTCGAACGGCGTACCGCTCGCACCGGGCAGCGGGACCGGCCTGGTCGGACTGACCGAGCGGGTGCAGCTCGCCGGCGGCACGCTCGACCACGGGCGGGCGCCCGGTGGCGGGTTCCGGCTGGCGGCCTCGCTACCGTGGCCCCCATGAACATCCGGGTGCTGGTGGTGGACGACGACGCGTTGGTTCGGGCCAGCCTCGAGATGATGCTCGACGGCGCGAACGGGATCTCCGTGGTCGCCCAGGCCGCCGACGGGGACGAGGTACCGGCCGCCGTCGACGCGCACTTCCCGGACGTGGTGCTGATGGACCTGCGGATGCCGCGGGTCGACGGGATCGTCGCGACGCAGCGGGTGCGGGCGCGGAACGATCCGCCCGAGGTCGTCGTCCTGACCACGTTCGACACCGACGAGAACGTGCTGCACGCGCTGCGCGCCGGGGCGAGCGGGTTCCTGCTCAAGGACACGCCGCCGGCGCAGATCGTGGACGCCGTACGGCGAGTCGCGGCCGGTGACCCGATCCTCTCGCCGGCAATCACGCGCCGCCTGATGGACCGCGCCGCGACACAGGCCGATGCGCACACGATCGCCCAGGACAAGCTGCGCCGGCTGTCGCCGCGGGAGTACGACGTGCTGCTGGCGGTCGCGCAGGGCAAGGCGAACGCCCAGATCGCGTCCGAGCTGTACATGAGCCTGGCGACCGTGAAGGCGCACATCTCGCACATCCTGACGAAGCTGGAGCTCGGCAACCGCACCCAGATCGCCCTGCTCGCGCACGATGCGGGCCTCGCGTAACCCCGTGCCACCGGACCGCCGGTGATCTAGGCTCGCGCGCATGATCAAGGTGTTGCTGGCGGACGACCAGGCGCTGGTCCGGGCGGGGTTCCGGTCGTTGCTCGACGCCGAGGACGACATCACGGTGATCGGTGAGGTGTCCGACGGCGCGGAGGCCGTCACGGTGGCGCGCCGGGAACAGCCCGACGTGGTGCTGATGGACATCCGGATGCCCGGGACGGACGGGCTGGAAGCGACGCGGCAGATCGGCGAGGATCCGGAGCTGGCCGACGTCCATGTGGTGATCCTGACGACGTTCGACCTGGACGAGTACGTGTTCGAGGCGCTGCGCGTCGGCGCCAGCGGGTTCCTGGTGAAGGACACCGAGCCGGTCGAGCTGCTGCAGGCGGTCCGGGTCGTGGCGCGCGGGGACGCGCTGCTCTCCCCCGGTGTGACCCGGCGGCTGGTGGCGGAGTTCGCCTCACGCTCGCGGCAGCCGCACGCGAGCAAAGAACTCGACGTACTCACCGAGCGCGAGAAGGAGATCGTCGCACTGGTCGGCGAAGGGTTGTCGAACGACGAGATCGCCGCACGTCTGGTGCTGAGCCCCGCGACGGCCAAGACCCATGTCAGCCGCGCGATGATCAAGCTCGGCGTCCGCGACCGCGCCCAACTCGTCGTGGTCGCCTACCAAACCGGCCTGGTCCGCCCCGGCTGGCTCGGTTGACCTTCCACCGGCTCGAAGCCCCAAGCTCCCGGTCATGATCCGACTCGCAGAAATCACCGCAGCCGCCGAAGCAGGACGCTCCGGCGACCGTGAAACCGCCCGCACCCGCCTGACCGAGCTCTGGAACGAGATCGACGACCCGGCGACACGGGGCGTGATCGCGCACTTCCTCGCCGACGTCCAGGACGAAACCGCGGACGAACTCACCTGGGACCTGAAGGCCTTGGAGCTCGTCTCGGACGACGGTTGGCTCCCGTCCCTGCACCTCAGCCTCGCCGACGACTACCGGCGGCTGAGCGAGTTCAGCAAGGCCGAGGAGCATCTCGCAGCCGCAGCGACCAACCTGGACAGGCTCCCCGAAGGCGGATACGGCGACGTGATCCGCAGCGGCTTCGCGCACGTCTCCGAGGCACTGAAGGCGAGGAGCGCGCATCGGTTGGAGACCAACCCGAGCAGCTGACTACTCCGCCTGCGGTAGGTGCAGTCACTCCCCTGGGCCGACGCCGGCCCAGGGCGTCAGCGGCCAGGCTCTAGGTATGGATGCGCTGGTTGAGGTCAAAGAGCTGACGAAGAGGTACGGCGACACCGTGGCGGTCGATGGTGTCGATCTGACGGTGCTGCCCGGTGAGGTCTACGGATTCCTCGGACCGAACGGCGCCGGCAAGACGACGACGCTGCGGATCCTCACCGGGCTGATCGCGCCGACGAGCGGACGGGTGCGCGTGCTCGGTGGGTATCCCGGCGAGCCGGGGGTCCTGGGCCGGACCGGCTCGATGATCGAGTCGCCGGCGTTCTACCCGTACCTGTCCGGGCTCGACAACCTGCGGTTGCTGGCCGAGTACGCCGGTGTCGCCCGGCAGCGGATCGACGAGGTCCTCGAGCTCGTCGACCTCGCCGATCGGTCGAAGGACCGGTTCTCGACGTACTCCCTGGGGATGAAGCAGCGCCTCGGTGTCGCGGCGGCGCTGCTGAAGGACCCGGAGCTGGTCATCCTCGACGAGCCGACCAACGGTCTCGACCTGGCCGGGATGCGCGACATGCGGCGGCTGATCCGCGAGCTCGGCACCGGCGGCCGGACGGTGCTGCTGTCCAGCCATCTGCTCGGTGAGGTGCAGCAGATCTGCGACCGGGTCGGCATCATCAACGCCGGCCGGATGGTTGCCGAGCACAACGTCGAGGAGTTGCGCGGCGAGCAGGAACTCGTCGTCCGCGCCACGCCGTACGGCGCAGCGCACCGGCTGCTCCAGCGCTTCGGCAGCGTACATACGTACGACGACACGCTGCGGCTGCAGGTGGATCCGTCGAAGGCCGCCGAGGTGAACCGCACCCTCGTCGAAGCCGGCGTCGAGGTGTCCGAACTACGTACCACCGAACGAGCGCTCGAGGACATCTTCTTCGAGCTCACCACGGAGGCCGGCGAAGAGGTCAGCCGGGAGGCCAGCACGGAGGTGAAGGCAGATGTTGGGTAGCTGTCGAGCCGAACTGCTGAAGCTTCGCAAGCGCTCCGCGGTCTGGGTACTGTTCGGCGCCGGGCTGGTGCTGAGCCTGATCTTCGGTTACCTGTTGCCGTACCTGAGCTACGCGACCGGTGACCCGAACGACCAGACCGACGGCGTACCGCCGGCCGAGGTGCTGCGCAGCATGCTGCCGGAACGCGTCGTCGACAACACGATCGGTGGGTACCCGATCTTCGCCGGCGCGCTCGCCCTGGTGCTGGGCGCGATCGTGATCGGCGGCGAGTACACCTGGGGAACGCTCAAGACCGTGCTCACCCAGCGCCCCGGTCGTGGCACGGTCCTCGGCGCCCAGTTCCTGGCGCTCGGCACGATGATCGCGGTCTGGGTGCTCGGGATCTTCGCCGCCTGCGCGCTCTGCAGCATCGCCGTCGCCGCGGCCGAGAACGGCGCAACCGACTGGCCAGGCGTCGGCGCGCTCGCGCGGGGCCTGGCCGGCGGCTGGCTGGTGCTGATGACGTGGTGCCTGGCCGGAGCCGTCCTGGCCGTTGCCTTCCGCAACGTCGCGCTGCCGATCGGGCTCGGCGTCGTCTGGATCCTCGGCATCGAGCAGTTGCTGGCCGGCGTGGTGAGCAGCCTGCTGCCGGGCCTGGACTGGCTCACCAACGCGATGCCGGGCACGAACGCCGGCTCACTCGTCTTCGACGTGACCGGAATGACGGCCGCCGACGCGCCACCCGGCGTCCGGGACGCAGTCGGCGGCGGACGGGCCCTGCTGACGCTGATCGGTTACAGCGTGGTGTTCGCCGTCCTCGCCGCCTGGGCCACCCGGCGCCGGGACGTCACCTGATGCCAGGCTTGATTCCGGGCTGGATTCCGGGCTTGATTCCGGCGTGCACCAGGGCCAGCTCGCAGAACATCGCGTTCGCCCAGGAGAACCACTCGCGGGTGTACTGCGCCGGATCGTCGACGTCGAAGCCCTCGTGCATCTGCCCGGTACCGCCCGTGGTGTCGCGGAGGAGCTCCAGCAACTGCTGGCGTTCCTCCGCCGACGTACTGGAGATCCCCTGCACGGCCAAGGCGATGTGCCAGATGTAGCGCGGCGGCGTGTGCGGGCTGCCGATGCCGGCGGCCGCCGTACCGCTGTAGTAGTACGGGTTCTCCGGGCTGAGCAGCAGCGCGCGGGTGGCGAGGTACGTCGGGTCGTCCGGGGCGGCGTACCCGGTCAGTGGGATCGACAACAGGCTCGGCATGTTCGCGTCGTCCATCAGCAGCGTGTTGCCGAGACCGTCGACCTCGTAGGCGTACACGCGGCCGTGGACCGGGTGGTCGACCGTCCCGTGCCGGGCGATTCCCTCGTCGATCTCGGCCTTCAGCGCCTTCGCTCGATCGGCCAGCGGCTCGTCGCGCAGCACCTCGGTCGCGATTTCCTCGAGGTAGCCGAGCACGACCGAGGCGAACATGTTCCCGGGCACGTTGAAGCCCAGCTCGGTCGCGTCGTCACTCGGCCGGAAAGCGCTCCACGACATCCCGGTCGGCCGGGTCAGCCGCCCGCGTCCCTCCCGGACCAGTGTGTCCGACGGCCGGTCGTCGAGCCGCTGGAACCGGTACGGCGACCGCGCCTCGTGGTCCTGCTCCACGATCCACAGGTCGATGATGGCGTCCGCGGCGGCCCGGAACCGCTCGTCGATGACGTCGTCGCGGCCGGTGATCCGCCACAGCCGGTACGCCAGCTCGAGCGGGAAGCACAGCGAGTCGATCTCGTACTTGCGCTCCCACACCCACGGCGACATCTCGGTCTCGTCGGTGACGTGGCCGGCGCCGTTCGCCTCCTTGTTGAAGGCGTTCGCGTACGGGTCCAGGACGACGTACTCGAGCTGCCGGTGCAGGACGCCGATCAGCACGTCCTGCAGAGCCGGATCGTCCTTGCACAGCAGCAGGTACGGACGCAGCTGCGCGGCCGAGTCGCGCAACCACATCGCCGGGATGTCGCCGGTGAGCACGAACGTGGTCCCGTCCGGCAGCCGTTCGGCGACGGCCGGCAGGTTCTCGGCCATCGAACGCCGGAACATCTCCGTGATCCGGTCGTCACCGGTGGCCTCGCGGACAGCCGCGGCGGCGCGGGACAGGACCTCGGGGTCGATCATCAACACATCTACCTTTCACCAGCCAGAGAGGGATTGGGCGAGAAGGTCCGGTCCAGGACCAAACTCGCGGCGCCGATCGCACCGACGTCCGCGCCGAGCGCCGTACCGGTGACCTCGAACGGGTGCACCGCCTGCAGCAGGAACCGGCCGTCCAGGGCGTCGCGGACCGCGCCGCCGAGCACCGGGGCCAGCGGCTCCCAGTGCGGGCCGCCGAAGACGACCCGCTCGAGGTCGAGCAGGTTCGCGATGTCCTCGACCACCTTCGCGATCCGCCCGGCGAGCGCGACCACGATCTGCTGCGCGGGCGCCGAGCCGTCCGCAGCCAGCGCGCAGAGCCGGGCGAAGGCCGCCTCGACAGCCGCCCGGTCGTCCAGATCGATGCCCCCGGCAAGCACTTCGGCCTGCACCGCCTGCTGCACCAGGTACCGCGGCTGGCTGCTCTCGCCGACACAGCCGCGGCGGCCGCAATAGCACAGCGGACCGTCCGGATCGACGATCACGTGGCCGATCTCGCCGACGTTGCTGGACGCGCCGCGGACCACCTCGTCACCGAGCACCAGCCCGGCGCCGACACCGGTACCGAGGTAGAAGAACACGAAGCTGCCGCCTTGGCCGGCCCGGCGCTCGGCCGACGCGGCCGCGGTGACGTCCTTGTCCATCACCACCGGCAGTCCGGTCCGCTCCCCCAGTTCGTCGCGGAGCGGAACCAGATGCCAGGTGGACAGGTTCGGCGGGTCGACCACGACGCCGCGGTCCACGTCGATCGGGCCGGGCGCCGCGATGCCGACCCCGCTCACCCGGTCGCGCTGCGCGCCGGAGGCGGCGATCGCTTCCTCGATCGTCTTGGCGATGCCGTCGATCAGCAGCTCCGGATCGTCGGCGTGCTGTTCGACGGGCCGCCGCACGACCACCTCTCCGGTGAGATCGAGCAGTACGACGGTCACCACGGACGGATCGAGGTGTACGCCGACGGCGTACCGGCCGGTGGGTTCCAGTTCGAGCAGCGTCCGCGGCTTGCCGAGACCGGCGCCGCGCAGCCGCCCGGCCTCGCGGACCAGGCCGGCGTCGAGGAGGCGGCGCGCGATGTTCGAGATCGCCTGACCGGACAGGCCGGTCACCTCGGCGAGCTCGACACGGCTCAGCCGCTCGCTGCGGCGGATGGCGTCCAGCACCACCGCGTCGTTGAAGTCGCCGACCCGGTCGAGGTTCGTACCCCTTCTAGCCAAGGGGATCCGCGCCCCACGGTTGCGACCAGTCGTACCTGATCGTCTCGGCGCCGGACCGCCACTCGTTCGGGGTGGTGTTGACCAGCCAGTCGATCGGTTCGATTCCGCCGTCCACACCGCCGTCGAGCGCCAGCCGGATGCTGTCGCGCAGCGCGCGGTCGATGCGCTCCGACCGCGCCGCCGGGTCGATCGACAGGAACAGCGCCGTTCCGGACCGGGCGATCAGGTCGAGGAAGCGCTCGTTCAACTCCCACGGCGTCTGCGGCGTGCACGGCACGCAGTCCGCGTCGACGGCAAAGAACCGGTTGTGCTGCGGGAGCCGGAACGCGAGCGTGTTCACACCCATCTTCCGGGTCCGCTCCCAGTCCCGACCGGAGGTGTCGTCGCCGGTCCGCTGGATGTCGACGAGCCCCGCTGCCAGGTGGCCGACGGTGTTGCAGCCGATCAGCACCAGGTCCGCCGCGGCCGACCGGATCTCGCGGTAGAAGTCCAGCATGATCTCGGCGGTGGTCCGGGACGGATCATGCAACTGCCAGCCGTTGCGGGTCAGCCGCGACCCCATCGCGGGACCGAAGTTGCCGAACACGTCGTACGTGCTGAAGTCGTGCTTGACGAGCTCGAAACCCCAGTCCCGGAACCGCTGCAGGTCGGCGCGCACACCGTCCAGGACCTCCGGGTACGACGGGTCGAGCGCACGGCCCGGCTTGTCGTGCGGGCCGGTCGAGGCGAATGCGGACGGCTCGCGCACCAGCAGCGGACGGAACCACAGCCCCGGGCGCGCACCGATCGCTTTGATCGCGGCCGCCGTACCGGCCAGGTCGTCGAACACACCCGGCGTACCGCGGTCCCACGGGCCGCCGGAGGCGATACCGCCCGGGTACCAGCCGTCGTCGACAACGCTGAACGGCTTCACCGGGTGCCCGTCGGCGAGCTCGACGATGGTCGCGGCGTCCCGCAGGACGGCCTTCTCGTCGAAGTTCTCGCCGTACGCGTAGTACCAGTTGTTGGCACCCACCACAGGCCCGGCCACCGGCGCGGGCTCAGGTCGCGCCGGTAGCCGGGTGCTCAGGGAGGCGACCGCCGCGTGCAGGGTCTGCCACGGCGAACCGGCGTCCTCGAATCGTCGCACGACCGCCGCTGCCAGCGTACGACCGTCCAAAAACGTCGGGCCACCGCCGTTGCGCAGGTCGAGCCAGAGAGTGAACCCGTCGCGGTCGACCGTCCACGAGCAGAACGCGTTCGGCTGCACGTCGACGCCCAGGCCGAAGGTGCCGGCCGCCGAGTGCACGAGGAAGTACCACGGCAGGAAACGCTCGGGCTGCTGGTGCCGCCATTGCAGATCGCCGTACGACCGCTCCCACGCGTCACCGAGGATCAGCGCGTCGGCCGGCACCTGCTCCGACCAGCGCAACGCGACCCGCGAGACCTTCGCCGCGGTGACCTCGACCACACCGTCGTTCCAGGTGACGTCGATCCCGGCGCGCGCCGGTGCGGTCAGTGGTGTCAGGGCGTCCGAGGGGTCGGCCTGGACGAAAACAGCATTCGGTTCTCTCACACGACTCCTCGGGCGGAATTACTTTCCCCAGAGACTTTAGTTAGTCGGGTTCGAGCCGGTCAAGGCGGCCACCGCGGCGACGAGCCGGTCCACGTCGGAGCGGTCCGTGTACGGCGCCAGACCGGCGCGGACCGCACCCGCCGGGCCGAGACCGAGGTGCTGGGCGGGCTCGTAGGCATAGAACGAACCGGCCGGCGCATTCACGCCCGCCTCCGCGAGCTGCGCGGACACCTCCGCCGGCGTGTGACCGTCGAGCGCGAACAGCAGGGTCGGCGTGCGGTGCGCGGCGTGTCCGTACAGCGTGATCCCCGGAATCGCCCGCAGGCTCGACTCCAGTTCGTCGCGCAGCGCTTCCTCGTGCGCTTCGACCGCGCGCAACGAGCTGACCAGCCGCTCGCGGCGCGTGCTGCCGGTGCCCGCGAGGCCGGCGATGAAGTCGACCGCGGCCGTCGTGCCGGCCAGCAGCTCGTACGACAGGGTGCCGAGCTCGAAGCGCTCGGGTACGACGTCGGTCGACGGCAGGAGCTTGTCCGGCCGGAGCGTCTCGAGCAACTCGGGCGCCGCGGTCAGTACGCCAAGGTGCGGGCCGAAGAACTTGTACGGCGAGCACACGAAGAAATCGGCGTACCGCGCGTCGACCGGCGCGTGCGCGGTCAGGTGCACGCCGTCGACGTAGATCAGTGCACCGGCCTCGTGCACCTGCGCGGCGATCCGCTCCGTGTCCGGGCGGGTGCCGAGGAGGTTGGAGGCGGCCGTCACCGCGACCAGACGGGTGCGGTCGGTGAGCAACGGCGCGATGTCGTCGAGCTCGGAGGTCTCCGGGTCGAAGCCGAGCCACTTGATCGTGGCGCCGGCCGCTTGGGCGGCCTGGACCCACGGGCGGACGTTCGCGTCGTGGTCGAGGCGCGTGACGATCACCTCGTCGCCCGCGGACCAGGTCTTGGCGAGCGCCCGGGAGAAGTCGTAGGTCAGCTGCGTCATGCTGCGGCCGAACACGATGCCTTGCGGCGTGCTGCCGAGCAGGTCCGCCATCGCCTGCCGGGCCGCGAGCACGGTCTCGTCCGCGCGGCGTTCGGCGGCGGTCAGTCGGCCGCGGTTCGCGAGCGCCGACGTCATGGTCCGGGCCACCGCGTCGGCGACCGCCTGCGGGGTCTGCGACCCGCCGGGGCCGTCGAAGTGGGCCGCGCCCTCGTCGAGTGCGGGGAACTGCTTCCGGACGGCGATGACATCGAAAGAATTCATGGGCGTCATCCTCTCTCGCTCCTGACACCTACCGCCAGCCGTTCTCACCCCTTGTCGCCGCAGGGCCTGCCCGAATACAGAAAAAGATCCACAAAGTGTCGGCGACGTGGTGCAGGATGTCAGGAGTGAGCACGCTGACGACTCCTGACACCTCTTCCGCAACGCCAGTCCGGTCCTGGCTGCCGGTGATGCTGGCACTGGCCGCCATCTGGGGCTGTAGCTTCCTGTTCATCTCGGTCGGCGTCCGTGAGCTGCCACCGCTCTACCTCGCCCTCGGCCGGGTCATCGCCGGCGCTCTCGTCCTGCTCGCGATCATGGTCGCGAAGCGCGAGGCGCTGCCGCGGGACCCGCGGCTGTGGGCGCACTCGTTCGTGGCCGGGGCGATCGGGTCGGCGATCCCGTGGACCCTGTTCGGGTACGGCGAGGAGCGGATCCCCTCGCTGCTCGCCGGAATCTGGAACGGGATCACTCCGCTGTTCGTGCTGCCGATCGCGGTGCTGATCTTCCGGACCGAGAAGTTCTCGGCGCAGCGCGGATTCGGGCTGCTGATCGGATTCCTCGGGGTGCTCGTCGTCCTCGGCGCCTGGCGCGTGCAGGCCGGCGCGGATCTCGTCGGCCAGGGGTTCTGCATGCTCGCCGCGGCGTCGTACGGGCTCACGATCCCCTACCAGAAGCGATTCCTGGCCGGTACGACGTTGTCCGGCACCGCACTGTCCGCGACCTTGCTGCTGTGCGCGACCGTCCAGCTCGCCATCGTCGCGCCACTGGTCACCGGTCAGGCACCGCCCGCGCCGTGGTCGCTGTCGCCGGAGGTGGTGCTCAGCACGATCGCGCTCGGTGCGCTGGGCAGCGGGCTGGCCTTCGTCCTCAACATGCGCAACATCCGCCTGATCGGCGCCAGCCGGTCCTCGATGGTTACGTATCTGATGCCGATCTTCTCGGTCGTCGTCGGCGTTCTCGTGCTCAACGAACACATCACCTGGTACCAGCCGGTCGGCGGCCTGGTCGTTCTGCTGGGCGTCGCGGTGTCCCAGGGTGTGCTGACCGTCCGCCGCCGGAAGGCGGTTCCTGCCGCGGTAGTGGCCGGGTGATCAGGAGCGGCGGAGGTTCGGGACCGCCGCCACGACGACCGCGACCAGAGCCAGGAAGGTGCCGATCACGACCGGTGCGGTCACCGGTTTGTCGGCCACCGGCACGAAGACGTCGATGAACAGGCTGGCGATCAGCTGACCGGCGATCGTGCCGAGGCCGAGGACGAAGACGCCGACGACGCGGACCACGGCGGCCGCGGCACTGATGAAGATCACCCCGCACGCGCCGCCGAGGTACAACCACGGCTCGCTCGGCAGCTGCCGGGGTGCGCCGCGGAGCGCCAGGTCGACGACGAACACCAGCGCGAGCGCCAGCGTTCCGACGAGGAAGTTCACCACGCCGGCCGCGACCGCGCCGTACGCATCGGGCGACGCGGTGCGCGCCACTCGTCCGTTGATCGCCTGCTGCACCGCCGTACCGACGCCGGCCAGCGCGGGCAGGATCGCGAGCAGCAGACCGTCCGGGTGGCTGAGCTGCTCCGACACGGCCAGACCGACCGCCACCAGAGCGACCAGCGCGCCGACGACCCGGACGGCGTTGAGGGGCTGCGGTCCCGCCGGTCCGAATCCGAGGCGGTCCACGACCAGACTGCTCAGCGCCTGACCCGCGACACCCGCCACGAGGAACACCGCGACACCGATCACGGACACGGTGATCGACTGGGTCGCGACCAGGAACGCGCCCGCGACACCGCCGAGGCATTGCCACCAGCGCAGTCCGCCGTACCCGCGCATCGGCCGCCGGATGGTCCGCCAGACGTTGGCGAGTGCGCGCCGGACCCGCGGCACAACCGCGGTCGCGACAAGGAGGATCAGCAGACCGGAGCCGAACGAGATCAGGGCGGCCGGGATGCCGTCGCCGAGGATCCCGCCGAGCTCGCCGTTCAGCCGGGACTGGATCGCGACCAGCATCCCGATCCCGAACGCCGAGGCGAGGCCGACGGCCTGATGCCGCCGGGTCGAAGGGGCGGCGGGGCGGGTGGCGGTCGTGGTCACCGGACCATCATGACCGTTCGCGCAATAGCGCCTGACATCCGGTCCGGATCATGAACGGCGGACAAGCGCGAGATACATCGCGTCGGTGCCGTGCCGATGCGGCCAGAGCTGGACGTCAGGCCCCTCACCCAGGTCGGGAACGCCCGGGAACAGCGACCGCGCGTCCTCGAGGACCGCGTCGCCGCGGCGACCCAGGACGGCGGCCACGACCGCACGGGTCTCGTCGGGATGCGGCGAGCAGGTCACGTACGCGACCACGCCGCCCGGACGGACCGAGGTGATCGCCGAGTCGAGCAGCGATTCCTGCAGCGGCCGAAGCTCCTCGACGTCCTGCGGCGTACGGCGCCAGCGCGCTTCCGGACGGCGGCGCAACGCACCCAGCCCGCTGCACGGAACGTCGGCCAGCACACGGTCGAACGAACCCTCCGGCCACGTCGGCTTCGTACCGTCGCCGACCAGCACCTTGTGGTCACCCGGGATCGCCCGCAGGTTCTGCCGGACGAGGTCGGCGCGGTGCTTCAGCGGCTCCACCGCGGTCAGCCGGCCGTCGCCGACCAGCGCCGCGAGCAGCGCCGACTTACCGCCGGGGCCTGCGCACAGATCCAGCCAGTTGTCGTCCTCACCGTCGACCTTCGCCGCGGCGAGCGCGATCGCGACCAGCTGAGAGCCTTCGTCCTGGACGCCGGCGCGCCCGGTCGCGACCGGCTCGATCCGCCCCGGATCACCACCGCCACCGAGCACGGCGCCGTACGGCGACCAGCGCGCCCGCGTCGCGCCCGCGAGCACCAACTCGTCCACGTCGGCCAGGCCGGGACGGACGGCGAGCGTCACGCGCGGCGGCTCGTTGTCGGCGATCAGCAGCTCTTCGAGCTCGTCGGGCTCGGCCAGCGCGCGCCCGAAGGCCTCGATCACCCAGCGCGGGTGCGCCCGCGCGATGGCCAGGTAGCCCTCGTGGTCCTCGTCGGGATGCGGTGCGGTCGTCGCGATCCACTGGTCGAGCGAGCGCTGGCTGATCTTGCGCAGCACCGCGTTGACCAGGCCGGTGCGCTTCTGGCCGAGCTCGTTGCGGGTGAGCGTGACCATCTCCGACACGGCGGCGTACGAGTCGACCCGCATGTTCAGCAACTGGTGGGTGCCCAGCCGGAGCATGTCGAGCAGCTCGGGGTCGAGGTCCGCGAGCGGGCGCGAGACGCTGCGCGCCAGGAACACGTCGTACGTGCCCTGCCAGCGCAGCGTGCCGTGCACCAGCTCGGTGCAGAACGCGGCGTCGCGGCCGCCGAGGCGCGCCTCGCGCAGCGCCTTGTTCAGCGCGAGGTTCGCGTAGCCGCTCTCCGCGGTGACCTGCCGGATGACCTGATAGGCGACGCGCCGCACCGGGTCGGGCCGCCGCTGCGGCGCCCTGTTCCGTGCGTTCCGGTCGCTCACGCGGGCTCGTCGAGGTGAAGACCCAGGCGGTCTTCGTCGGTGAGGCGGACACCGCGAGCCCAGTCGGCCGCGGCCATCGGCTTCTTGCCCTGCGGCTGCACCTGCACCAGCTCGACCGCCTTGCTGCCGGTGCCGACGTGCACGCTCGACTTCGTCGCGCGCAGCTCGCCCGGCTCCAGCTCGAGGTCGTCGGTCAGCCGGACCGCGAGCACCTTCAGCCGCTCGCCGCGGAACGTCGTCCACGCGCCCGGCGCGGGGTTGCAGCCACGGACCAACCGGTCGACGCGCTGCGCCGGCGCGGTGAGATCCAGCTCGGCGTCCTCGACGGTGATCTTCGGTGCCAGCGTCACGCCGTCCTCCGGCTGCTCGCGGGCCTCCAGTACGCCGGCCTCGATGCCGTCGAGCGTGTCGACCAGCAGCTTCGAACCGGAGACGGCCAGCCGGTGCAGCAGGTCGCCCGCGGTGTCCGCAGGCCCGATCGGCTCGGTGAGTACGCCGTACACGGGACCCGCGTCGAGCGCCTTCACGATCCGGAACGTGCTCGCACCGGCCACGTCGTCGCCCGCAATGATCGAGTGCTGCACCGGGGCGGCACCGCGCCACGCCGGCAGCACCGAGAAGTGCAGGTTGATCCAGCCGTGCGGCGGGATGTCGAGCGCAGCCTGCGGCAGCAGGCCGCCGTACGCGACGACCGGGCAGCAGTCGGGAGCGATCTCGCGCAGCCGGGCCAGGAACTCCGGGTCGCTGGGCTTGACCGGTTTCAGGATCTCGACGCCGAGCTCCTCGGCGTACTGCGCGACCGGCGAGGCGACCAGCTTGCGGCCGCGACCCGCGGGCGCATCCGGTCGAGTGACGACACCGACGAGCTCGTGGCGGCTCTGCACGATCGCCTCGAGGGCGATCACGGCCGGCTCCGGCGTCCCGGCGAAGACGACTCTCACAGGCCGAATCCGTTCGTCGGGTGCGGCGACACCTTGATCTGCGGCGGGCCGCCCAGACCGGACCAGTCCGCCTCCCGGATCGCCTTCATCGCCTGCTTGCGGGTCTCCCGGTCCAGCCGGTCGACGAACAGGATGCCGTCCAGGTGATCGGTCTCGTGCTGGATGCAGCGGGCCAGCAGCTCCGACCCCTCGATCACCACCGGATCGCCGTACATGTTGAAGCCCTTGGCGATCACCGACATCGCGCGGCGGCAGTCGAAGGTCAGGCCGGGGATCGACAGGCAGCCCTCCGGGCCGAACTGCTCGTCCGACGACAGCGTGAGCTCCGGGTTGACCAGGTGCCCCAGCTCACCGTCGACGTGGTAGGTGAACACGCGCAGGCCGACACCGATCTGCGGCGCGGCCAGGCCGGAACCGGGCGCGTCCTGCATGGTGTCGGTGAGATCCGCGACCAGCCGGCGCAGCTCGGCGTCGAAGTCGACGACCGGCTCGGCCTTGCTGGTCAGCACTGGGTCACCGAACAGACGGATGGGTTGGACCGACACAGACTCTCCAGTACTTCCGTCGAGGGGGACCGGGCAAGTCTAGTTGGCCCGCCAGGCGGATTCCCGCCGGGAGGCCCCTCCCGTTTGTTGCCACAAGCACGTACTGTGGTCTCAGGCGTACCGTCAGTCACTATCGTCACCAGCGCAACCACCGTCACTACCGTCACACGCCGCTCGGGAGACCCAATGCGCACAGCAGCACGGGGGGCAACTCTGGTCCTCCTGGGTGCACTGCTCACCCAGGCACCCCTCACCGCCCAGGCCTACCAACCACGCAACCCGGAATTGCGGGCGCGATCACCCTTGCCTGAATCCTCGGCCGGCCCCGAAGGGCAGCCGGCGGCGCAGTCGTGGAGTGACGTGGTCAAGCAAGTCAGCGAAACATCGCCGGGCGACATCCAACTGCGGTCCGCGGACACGTCCGCCCAGGCCGCGTCGATGCTCCGGTGCTTCAAGCTGGAGACCGAGAACTACTGTCTCGGGCTCGGCTTCGTCGATCAGGTGCCTACTGGCTCCGACCGGCATGCGCTGATGGCCGCGCCGAGTCTGAGGGCCGCTGACGAGAGCGGTGCTCAGCAGGACATCTCGACCGGTGATCTGACACCGGCCGCGTTCGTGTCGGCGCGCGCCGCCATGCCGAAGAGCCAGCGCGTCACCGCCGAGCTGGACGAGATGGAAGCCGCTTGGAACGGCCGCGCCAAGGCCCGCGAGATCCGCGAGTTGGTCGCCGCCCAGACCACGACGACGCCATCCACCCCCTCAACGCCGCCTACGCCAATAGCGACGGCCTCCCCGGAAGCCGCAGCCGTCCCGGAGACCACGGTCGCACCGACATCGTCCGCCACACCATTTGGCGCACCATCCGCCACACCGACCACCACACCGTCCGGTGATCCGACGCGGACGGTGCCCACCGTGGGTACGCCCACCGCTGTTCCCTCGACCACCCCGCTGGCCGCGCCCGCGTCGGCGTACCTGATGAAGGGGTTCCAGACCTCGCAGGAGAAGGGGTACTGGTGCGGTCCGGCGACGTTCCAATCGATCGACTGGGCCGACGACAACCAGAAGGACACCCAGGCGTCCTGGGCGAAGGATCTCGGCACCACCACGTCCGGTACGGCGATCACCGCGATGGTGCAGCAGACGAACCTGAAGACCGCGTGGCCGAAGCTGGCCGGCACGTACATCGTGCAGAGCGTGAAGACCTGGAACGCGCAGACCTTCTTCGCAGTGCACCAGAAGCACCTCGGCGTGTACAAGGCACCGGTGATCGAGCACACGCAGCTGCTCAAGCGGTACTTCCCGTACCTGGCGTTCAACCACAGCGGGCACTACCAGGTCGGCCGCGGCTACGACAAGGCGAAGGGCACGATCGCGATCTACGAGGTGTTCAACGAGCGCCGCTTCAACAGCCGCGGCAACGTCACCGACGGCCCCAAGAACATCCCGGCCAGCGCACTGTTCAACGCGACGCTGGCGAACTCGTTCCAGAACATCGGGCTGTGATGCGCCGCCGTACCGTTGCCAGCGGCCTCCTTCTCGCAGTCGTCGTGGCGGGCTGCTCCGCGAACCCACCGCAGAGCGGCCCACCACCCAGCCCGACTCCAGCGCCGACCTCGGTGCCTGCCACACCCGCGAAGCCCACGGACTCCGGTACGGCGCTGCCGGCCTGGGCCAAGGTGCTGAAGCAACCGGTGGACGGACAGCACCTGGTCACACGGCAACGCAAGTACGTCGTCACCCGCGGCAGCGACGAGGCCGGTACGACGACCATCACCGACCGCGCGTCGAACAAGGTCGTCGTCCGGCACGTTCCGGCGAGCGGCTTCGTCGCCCAATCTCCCGTCGTGATCGACGATCGGTGGGCGTTGGTGCAGGACATCCGCGCCGAGGGCTCCGATCCGCAGATCAAGATCGTCCGCTACGACCTGACGACCGGCCGGGCGACCGTCCCGGCCGGACTCCCACCGGTGTCGGAGCCGGAGATCGGCGCCTACGACGCGACGTTCGCCTACAGCTCCACCGACGCGAAGAATCGGTCCTGTCTGATCATCGCCGACCTCGCGACGCTGACCCACCGCTCGGTCGCCTGTGTGGCGGCGCCGGGATTCGTGGCGGACCCGGTCGTGTCTGCGGACGCCGTGACGTTCAGCGAGATCACCGCACCGGAAGCGCCCAACCGGTGCAAGCGCATCCTGACCGTCCCGCTGTCCGGCGGCACCGTGAAGCCAGTGCCCGCGGCAACCAAGTGCCTGCAGTGGAGCGGCGCGACGCTGAGCGGTGCGACGGTGTGGTCGGAAGTCGCCGCCTCCGACCCGGACCAGTACCACAGCAAGGCCTACGTCCGGGACTCCGGCGACTCACCCGCCCGTCCGCTCGGCACCATCGTCACCGACACGATCATTGCCTGCGGCACCTGGATCCTGTGGGAGGCCAGGACGGTCAGTTCGGCCGGCGAGGAGACGTACCAGATCAACCGCTGGCGGCCCGGGCTCGCCGACCCGCAACGCCTGTACGCCGGGCAGCCAGGCGTCGCGCTCACGCCGATGACCTGCCAGGACAACACGGTCTACGTCGAGGCGGCGTACCTCGCAACCACCCCGGCGTACACCGAAACCATCGCGGCGACCGTCTAGGTGTGGGACAGCCCGCGCGCGGCCAGCTGGACGCGGAGGTTCGCGGCGCCGGTGAAGACCTCCGCGTCGAGACCGACCGCGCGGGCGCCTTCGACGTTGTACGCCATGTCGTCGGTGTAGAAGGTGCGCCGCGGGTTCAGCGAGTAGCGGTCGATCAGGATCCGGTAGATCTTCTCGTCGGGCTTCGCCGTCCGCTCGACGCCGGAGACCACCTCGCCGTCGAAGTGCGTGAGGATGTCGAAGGCCTCCTTCGCGACCTCCCACTTCTCGGCGGAGAAGTTCGTCAGCGCGTACGTCGGAACGCCGGCGGACTGCAATTCGGTGAGCACCGCGGCAGTGTCGGAGAACACGCCGTTGACCATCTTCAGCCAGCCGGTGTCGTAGGCCTCGATCCACTCGGCGTGCTCCGGGTGCAGCGCGCTCAGCTCGGCGACCGCCTCGGCCCACGGACGGCCCTCGTCCTGCCGGTGGTTCCAGGCCGGGGTCGCCACGTTGGTCAGGAAGTGTGTCCGCTGCGCCTCGTCCGGGATCAGCTCCTCGTACAGGTACGTCGGGCTCCAGTCCAGGAGCACTCCCCCGATGTCGAACACCACCGCGTCGATCGTCCGCTCAGTCATACCCGCAACCCTACGAGACCGCGTTGGTTGCCTCATTGGCTGCGGCGCGGGCATGGAGGGCCGGCGCGAGCGCGTACTGACCGAGGAAGATCGCGACGCCGAGGACGGCGCAGCCGAGCCAGGTGACGGTCGGACCGAGGTGTTCGAGCGCGTTGGTGCCGGCCAGCGGCCCAACCACGGTGCCGATGCCGAACGACATCCCGGACAACCCCAGGTAGCGGCCGCGGAGATCGATCGGCGCGAGATCGGCGAACACCGCGCCGATGACCGCCGCGAACCCGATTTCACCGAGCGTCCACACCACGACCGACAGGGCGTATCCCCACCAGCTGTGCACGACCGCGCCGACGCCGAAGCCGAGCCCCACGATCAGCATCGAGCTCGCCAGCAGCTTCGGGCGGTCGCGTCGCGCCATCCACCGACCGAGGAACGGCTGGGCGAGCACGATCACCACGCCGTTCAGCGCGATCACCAGGCCGTACGTCCGCGACGACAGGCCGTCGCCCGACATCGCCAGCGGCAGCGTCGAATAGCCCTGCATGTAGATGGTCGCGTACCCGACCTGGAGCAGGATCATCAACAGGAACACGGTGTCGCGTGCGACCACCGGCAACAACGCTCGGCCGGCCGCGTCGGTCTCGGGGACCGGGCGACTCTCCGGCACCATCGTCCAGATCACCATCCCGGCGATCACCGAGGTCGCCGCGTTCACCCAGAACAGCAGGCCGTACCCGAACGACGCCAGGACGCCCGCACTGACCGTCGACACCGAGAAGCCGAGGTTGATCGCCCAGAACAGCAGACCGTACGCGCGCACCCGTTCGGCCGGCTGCAGCAGATCCGCGACCGTGGCCTGCACCGCCGGGCGGAACAGATCGCCGAGCAGGCCGACGAGGAACGCGGTCACCCAGATCAGCGCCATCTGCCGCGCGGACCCCAGCATGACGAGCGCCGCCCCGGTGCCGAAGAAGCAGATCAGCATCGTGAGCCGGCGACCGACGCGATCGGACAGGAAGCCGCCGACGAGTTGGGCCGAGACGGTCCCGGCGCCGACCGCCGCCGCGACCGCCCCCGCCGTACCGGCGGAGAGCTGGCGGTCGTGAGTCAAATAGAGGACCAGGAACGGTTGCACGAAGCTGCCGAGCCGGTTGACCAGCTGACACACCCACAGCGCCCAGAACGCCCGCGGGAGCGTGGCGGACACCGGCGTGCTGACAGCTGTTGCGCTCATGACGACAACTCTCCGCGAGGCCCACACGCTTGTCGACGATTAGGCTGGGGGCTAATCTTTGCCGGTGATCACGATCAGGCTGAACCCCGGCGACATCGGGCGGATCCGGTTCGCCCTGTCGCCGGTGTGGGAGGCCGTGACGAGTGTGCGGGCGCTGAGCAACAACACCGCTCGCAGCGTGCACGGGCCGTGGCTGCAGAAGGTCCGGCCGACGATCGAGGGCGACGACCTGACGTTGCTCAGGGCACTCATCCCGCCGGCCGGTTACATCCCGGACTTCATCACGCCCGCACCGCCGCGGCGGTCGACGAGCTTCGAGTCGGGGCTCGCCGCGATCGCCGCTACGCCGTACGACCTGGTGACCGACGAGCTGCGCAAACTCCAGCAGGACACTCCGCACCCGCTGCTCCCCGATCTGATCGCCCGGCCGGGCCGGGCGCTGGAGCTGATCACGTCGGCACTGGAAACGTACTGGCGGCGCGCGATCGAGCCGGACTGGCGCCGGATGCGCGCACTGCTGCAGGAGGATCTCGCGTTCCGGCTGGACGAGCTGGCCGCGGGCGGACTCGAGCGGCTGTTCCGCAACCTGCATCCGTCGATCAAGTTCACCGGCGACCGGATCCAGATCGACCGCCCGTTCTCCTGCGACGGCGAGCCGCTCGCGGGACAGGGCCTGCTGCTGGTGCCGTGCGTGTTCACCTGGCCCGCCGGTCTGGCGGTCACCGGCGCGCCGCACGTACCGACGATCACTTACCCGCCGCGCGGCCTCGGCCGGCTGTGGGAGGACCATCAGGACGTCACGGACTCGCCGCTCGCGGACCTGGTCGGGCGCACCCGGGCCGCGATCGTCAGCCATCTGGATCTCCCGATGTCCACCACACATCTCGCGCACCAGCTGGGCGTCTCGGCGCCCACGTTGAGCGTGCACCTCAGCATCCTGCGCAACGCCGGCGTGGTGGACTCGCGCCGCGACGGACGGGCGGTCCTGTACCACCGCACCACCCTCGGCCATCAGCTCCTCTCGGCCTCGACAGCCCTGGCCACGACCGCTTGACAGGCCCCGTGCAGGTCGGGGAGATTGGCTGACGGCGCCGACCGGTCGCCGAGCGATGGGACATCCGCCCCAGTCGGGGTTCCAGCCGCGAAGGGGAATCAGCCCTCAAGGTCGTCGATGTCCGCAGGCCATCTCTCACCACCACGTCACTGGGGGACGAAGGTGCCGACGAGAGGCTTGTCATGACCAAGGACGGCAGTTTCAAGAAGGTTGTACGCCGGCACGCCGCGGAAACCGGCCAGCGCTACACCGAGGCGCTCACCGACCTCAGCGGTCTCGACGACCGCATCTACCACGAGCCCGACGGCGACCGACTGGTCGCTCATCTTCGGGGTCACTACGGCATCGACGCGGTCGCGGCCACGAAGCTCAGCGTGCACAAGACGTACGTGTTCCGCATCGACCGCACCGACGGTCCGCCGTGGATGGCGCGCGCGTTCCCGCCGGCGCGGCCGCGCTCCGACGTCGAGGGCGACGCCGCCGTACTGCGCTTCCTCGCGCGGCACGACTACCCCGCGGAACGTCTCGCGGCGGACGACGCGGTCTCCGACTTCGACGGCAGCGCAGTACTCGTCACCGAGTACATCGAGCACCAGCCGCTGCCCGCGGAGAAGGGCTTCGCGATCATGGCCGACCTGCTCGGCCGGTTGCACGCGTTGCCGTCCGACGACTCCGTCAGCCGGCCCGGTGGCGCGAGCGGCGAGGACGCGCGCCGGATGGGTACGCCTCGGCAGGATCTGCTGGCCGGGCTCGCGTTCCTCGATGTGGTGGACACCAAGGTCGCCGCGGCCGATCGCGAACGGTTCCAGCAACTCCGCGACCAGGTGCGCTCGGCGGACGACGGTGACGGTCTGCCGGAAGCCTTGCTGCACGGCAATCTGCTGCACGCTCCGGATCACGCCGTGATCGGACCGAACGGGCCGGCGGCCATCAACTGGAAGGCGTCCGGGCGCGGTCCCCGGCTGAGCGATCTCGCCTACCTGCTGTGGGGTACCGGGAACTGGGCGCCGACGCGAAGCACCAACACCGAGCGCGTCGAGGCGGTCGTCGCGGCGTACCGCAAGCACGTCGAGCTGACCGACGAGGAACTCGACCGGCTCGAAGGCGTGATGTTCATCAGACCGCTGTACCTGGTCTGCATCGGCTACCGGCGCGACCTGCTCAACGGCGACTCGTTCAACGAGTGGGCCTTCATCGAGCCGCCGGCGTACTTCACGACCACCGCGGCGGCGACCCGAGCTGCGTTCCGGCGCTGAGTCAGCCGAAGTTCGGCGGGTCGACCTGGACTCGGACGGAGCCGGGGCTCTTCTTGGTGGCTCGGGTCGACTGGGCTTCCTTCAGTGCGCGGACGAGGGCCGTGCCGTGGGCTCGCGGAGTGCGGACCACGGCACGGACGGTGTCGTCGTCGATGTCGACCGGGCCCAGGACCTCGAGTCCGGACGACGGCGGGATCAGGTCGCGGAGGCGGGCGACGAGATCACTGACCGCCTCCGCCGGGCCGGTGAGTTCGGCCAGTTTCGCGGCCGGTGCGAGGCGCGCGGTACGGCGTTCCTCGATCTCGCGCGCCGCGTACCCTTCCGGCGACCAGCGCACGATCGCCTGCAGCGGCAGCGCCGACGGGTCGCCGACGAGGATCACGGCGCCGCCGTCGCCGGCCGCGCGGACCATCGCGGCCGCGTTGAACCAGCGCCGGACCGCCTCCTCGGCCGCGCGCAGGTCCGGACGCGCGAGCATCAACCAGGTGTCGAGGAGCAGCGCTGCGCTGTACCCGCCCTCGGCCACCGGCTCCGCGCCCGGTGTACTGACGATCAACGCGGGTGCGGACGGTACGACGTCCAGCATGTTGTCCCCGCCCGACGTCCGGACGACGACTCCGGGAAACGCCCGCCCAAGTTCCTCCGCCGTCCGACGCGCGCCGATGACCGCCGCGCGCATCCGGGTGTCGCCGCACTCGGGGCACCGATGATCGACCGCCGGCCGCCCGCAAACGCTGCAGCTCGCCGGCCCGGAACCGCCGGTACGACGCAACGTGCCACCGCAGGTAGCGCAGCGGGAGGGGGCACGGCAGGTCTGGCACACCAGGCTCGGCAAGTACCCCGCCCGCGGGACCTGGACGAGCACCGGCCCGGTCTTCAGCCCCTCGCGGGCGATCTCGAACACGCGATGCGGCAACCGCGCCGCCCGCGCCGACGGGTCACGCGCCAGCTCGAAGTCCGACTCACCCGCGATGTGCACCGACGGCGCCGCCGCCCGGATCGTCGGACGGCTCGCGATCAACTCGTGCGCGAACCCCGACTCCAGCACCGCCGCCGCCTCGGCCGAGCGCGCGAACCCACCGAGCAACGCGGCGCAGTTCTGCCGAAACGCCCGTAGCAGCAGGACTTCCCGGGCATGCGGGTACGGCGCGCGCGGCTCGGCGTACGACTCGTCGCCGTCGTCCCAGATCGCCACCAGCCCGAGATCCGCGACCGGCGCGAACGCGGCCGCGCGGGTGCCGATCACGACCCGGGTCCGCCCGTGCAGCGCGCACAGGAACGCGCGGTAGCGCGCCGTGGGGCCGAGATCCGCGGACAGCGTGACGAACCCGGACTCCCCCAGCACCTCGGTGCAGGCCGCAGCCAACCGCTCCAGATCGCGCGCATCCGGCACCAGGAGCAGCGCACCACGCCCGGACGCCGCACACACCGCCGCAGCCTGCGCGAACGCCAGCGCCCAGTCGGCCCCGGGGACGGCGGTCCACACCGCGCGCGGCGTCTCGCCCCGCTCGATCGCGTCCAGGAACCCCGCCGGGTACGGCGCCCACTCGGAGCGCGACGTCGACGCCGGCGGGCGCGGCGGCAGGTCGCAGCGCAGCGGCTCGCTCTCCACCTTCGCGTGCCGTGGCGGGACGGCCAGGCGCGTGACATCCGCGAGCACCCCGGCGTACCGGTCCGCGACGGCACGGCAGAGGTCCGCGATCTCCGGCGTCAGCACCTGCTCGGGTGAGACGACCTTGCGGAGCCGGACCAGCTTGCCGTCGTGATCGGACTCCTCGAGCCGCTCCAGCACGAAGCCGTCGTGATCCTTGCCGGCGAACCGCACCTTGACCCGCACGCCGGGCTGCGCGATCCCGGCCACGTCGTCCGGCACCAGGTAGTCGAACGGCCGGTCCAGGTGCGGGAGCGAGACGTCGACCGCGACGCGTGCCACCGGCAACGTCGTGGTGATCTCGGCCGGCACCTTGGTGCGTGACTTGCGAACGGTGTCACGCAGCAGCGTCAGCTGCTCCGGGGAATCCCCGGTCGGCGGCCCGTTCGATGTCACTTTCGATGTCACTGAGGAATGCTAGAGCAGCGGGCCGACAGTGCGTTCGCGCACTGCCGACCCGCTGTGGACAACTCGTCAGATCCCGACAGCAGCCTTCAACGCCTCGACCCGGTCGGTGCGCTCCCAGGTGAACGACTCGCCGGTGCGGCCGAAGTGACCGTTCTTCGCGGTCTGCGCGTAGATCGGCCGGAGCAGCTCGAGGTCGCGGATGATCGCCGCCGGCCGCAGGTCGAAGACCTCCCGGACCGCCGAGGTGATCTTGTCCACGTCGACCTTCTCGGTGCCGAACGTGTCGACGTAGAAACCGACCGGCGCGGCCTTGCCGATCGCGTACGCGACCTGGCACTCGACCCGGTCGGCCAGCCCGGCCGCGACGATGTTCTTCGCCACCCAGCGCATCGCGTACGCCGCGGACCGGTCCACCTTGGACGGGTCCTTGCCGGAGAAGGCGCCACCGCCGTGCCGCGCCATCCCGCCGTAGGTGTCGATGATGATCTTCCGCCCGGTCAGCCCGGCGTCACCCATCGGGCCGCCGATCTCGAACCGCCCGGTCGGGTTCACCAGCAGCTTGTAGTCTCCTCCGTCGATGTCGAACTGCTCGAGCACCGGGTCGACCACGTGCTTCTTGATGTCCGGCGTCAGCATCGAGTCCAGGTTGATGTCGGCCGCGTGCTGGCTGGACACCACCACGGTGTCGATCCGGACCGCGCGGTCCCCGTCGTACTCGACCGTGACCTGGGTCTTGCCGTCCGGCCGCAGGTACGCGAGCGTGCCGTTCTTGCGGACCTCGGCCAGTCGCTCGGACAGCCGGTGCGCGATCGTGATCGGCAGCGGCATCAGCTCCGGCGTCTCGTTCGACGCGTAGCCGAACATCAGCCCCTGGTCCCCCGCCCCCTGCAGGTCCAGTTCGTCCTTCGACGCGTCCGAGCGCGTCTCGTACGCCGTGTCGACCCCCTGCGCGATGTCCGCGGACTGGCTGCCGATGGCGACCTGCACCCCACAGGACGCACCGTCGAAGCCCTTCAGGGACGAGTCGTAGCCGATCTCCAGGATGCGCGAGCGCACGATCCCGGGAATGTCGACGTACGCCGTCGTGGTGACCTCGCCCGCGACGACGACGAGACCCGTGGTGATCAGAGTCTCCACCGCAACCCGGCTCTTCGGGTCCTCGGCCAGCAACGCGTCGAGAATGGAATCGCTGATCTGGTCAGCGATCTTGTCCGGGTGACCCTCGGTCACCGACTCGGACGTGAAAAGGCGCCTCGCCACAGTTCTCCCTCGGATTCCTCTTGTGCCGCCCGGTTGCGCGTTGGCACAACCGCGCGATCCCCCCATGCACCGGCGGTTGGCGATGCATCTTGGGAAGTATGCCAGCAGTTTCCGCCCGCGTCCCGGCGACGCTCCGATTTCATCCGAATTGCGAGATTGCTGATCATATTCTGGACACAGGGTCGAGTTTCAGGCGTGCGGGCCGACCGTGACCGGGCCGAGGATGAGCGACGGCGTGCCCCCGAGGATCGCACCCAAGCGGTCCACCTCGGTGTCCAGGAGGCGTCGTCGGCGGCGATTCAGGGGGCGGAGGGCTTCGACGGTCACGTTCAGGGTCCGGCCCGACTTCTTCTGGTGCCAGACCCCGGCGACGACGCCGTCGACGAGCAGCAACGGGTAGTTGCCGGCCTGGCCGCGAGCGGTCGCGCGCTCGAAGGCCCCGCCCGGAAAGAGTAATTCGCGCGGAAAGCTGCCGACGCCGTACGCGTCGAAGTACGGCAGCAGCCGGACGTCCTCCGCGCTGTGATCGGGGAACTCCTCGTCACCCGGAGCGAGCCAGGCGGGGCTGCCGCCGAGCTCGACCTGCGGAAGATCGGCGAAGTACCGCTTGACCGTGGTCGGAGGAACGCTGAGCCAGCGGGCGAACTGCTGCGGAGTGGCGGGGCCGTACGCGGAGAGGTAGCGGTGCAGGAGTTCGCTGAGGGCCTTGTCGGCGGGCATCGGTTCGAACGGGCGGAGGCGGTGCGGATTCGTGTACGTCGTGAGCCGGCCGCGCAGCGGCCCGTGACAGAGGACACCGGCGTGGGCGGCGACATGAACCGCCTGCCGCCAGCGCGCCCAGGCGCCCTGGAACGCGGGAATCGTCGGTGTGCGGGCCCATTCGCCGGTGCGGCGGACGACTTCCTCGGTGAGTTCGTCGACGGTGAGTACGGCGTCCGCGAGCGCGTCACCGATCGCGTCGACGACCTGGGCGAGCTGATCCGGGGTCATCCGGATCGGCTCCGGTTGGCCGCCGCCTGACGGAAGCGCCGACAACGCCCCGGTCCACATCGCCAGGTCGTCGACCGGCAGCAGGTGCACGGTCCCTCGCGGCCCGAACGTCTTCACCAGCTCGCCGTCCTGCTGGACCGTGGCGCGGGTGGCGCCATCGACGCGAAGTGCGACGGACGTCTCCCCCGCCGACGCGATCTGCGCGTGCGCCCCACACATCGCACGCACTGCATCGACCACCGCCTCGAAGGGATCGAGCAATCCGTGCCGGTGCATCCGACGCGCCACAACCGCCTGCCAGGTGAGCTTCACACTTCGACGCTAGCCGGAGAAGCGGACAGGTCCTGTCCCTTTCTCCGAGGTCATGCCCACTGGGTGGCGACGAGGTTCCAGATGACGCCGGCCAGGGCGTCCTTGCTGCCGGAGGGCACGGGGACGGCGTGACCGGCGCGGTCGAGGATGACCGCCTCGTTGACGTCGCTGCCGAACACCTTGCCGCCGGAGACATCGTTCACGACCAGCAGGTCGCAGCCCTTGCGCTCGAGCTTGGCGCGACCGAGCTCCAGCACGGTGTGCTCGGCGTCGCCGGTCTCGGCCGCGAACCCGACGATCACCTGACCGGCCCGGGCGCGATCGTGCGAGATCGTCTGCAGGATGTCCGGGTTCTGCACGAGGTTGACCGCGGGCACCGAGCCGTCGGCGGTCTTCTTGATCTTGTGCTCGGCCACGTCCGCGGGCCGGAAGTCGGCCGGGGCGGCCGCCATCACGATTGCGTCGGCGTCACCGGCGCGCCCGGTGATCTCGTCGTACAGGTCCCGGGTGCTCGTCACCGGGACGACCTGGACACCGGCCGGGTCGGGCAGCTCGGAGTTGGCGGCGACCAGGGTCACCTTGGCGCCGCGGGCGGCGGCGATCCGGGCCAGCGCGTACCCCTGCTTGCCGGACGAGGAGTTCCCGAGGTACCGCACCGGGTCGAGGTGTTCGCGGGTGCCGCCGGCGCTGATCAGCACCTGTTTGCCGGTGAGGTCGGCGACCGACTGACCGGCCGCGCGAGCCGCCTGGTCGGCGAGCATCAGCTGACTGATCGCGAAGATCTCCGACGGCTCCGGCAACCGGCCGCGGCCGGTGTCGGCGCCGGTCAGCCGGCCGACCGCCGGGTCGAGGACCGTGATGCCGCGGGCACGCAGGGTCGCGACATTCGCTTGGGTGGCCGGATGCTCCCACATCTCGGTGTGCATCGCCGCCGCGAACAGGATCGGGCAGCGCGCTGTCAGCAGCGTGTTCGTGAGCAGGTCATCGGCCAGTCCGTGCGCGGCCTTGGCGATCAGGTTCGCGGTCGCGGGCGCCACGACGACGAGCTCGGCCGCCTTGCCGATCCGCACATGCGGCACCTCGTGCACGTCGTCGAACGGATCCGCGGTCACCGGCTGCCCGGACAGCGCCGCCCAGGTCGCCTCGCCGACGAACTCGAGCGCGGCCGCCGTCGGCACCACCCGCACCGAGTGACCGGACTCGGTCAGCCGCCGGAGCAGGTCGCAGACCTTGTACGCCGCGATGCCGCCGCCGACGCCGAGGACGACATTCGGCTTGTGCTTCGGCGGCTCGGGCACGACAGCGGCCCCCGGGACCTGGACGGTCTCGGGGGTCTGGTCACCGGTTGCGGACATCGAAACGGACTCCGTTCCCGGTCGTCGTCAGGTGCTTACTCGGACTTCTCCGCCGCGGCGGCTTCCGCCTCGGCCTCCGGGTCGATGTCGGTGCAGGTCAGCACGCCCTCGTTGATCTCGCGCATTGCGATCGACAGCGGCTTCTCCTGGACATGCGTCTCGACCAGCGGCCCGACGTACTCCAGCAGGCCCTCGCCGAGCTGCGAGTAGTAGGCGTTGATCTGCCGCGCCCGCTTGGCCGAGTACAGCACCAGCTTGTACTTGGAGTCGGTGTGGGTGAGCAGGTCGTCGATCGGCGGGGAGGTGATGCCGATGGCGACGGGCTGGTTGCCAGACAAGTTCAGCTCTTTCCAGAGATGGAGGGTGATCGAATCAACTTTACCAACTGATCGGCGGCCTCCCGAACCGAGGCGTTCACGATCGTCACGTCGAACTCCTTCTCGGCCGCGAGCTCGACGGTCGCGGTTTCGAGCCGGCGTTCCCGCTCCTCGGCCGTCTCGGTGCCGCGGTACAGCAGCCGGCGGACCAGCTCGTCCCAGCTCGGCGGGGCCAGGAACACGAACTGCGCCTCCGGCATCCGCTCGCGGACCTGCCGGGCGCCCTGCAGGTCGATCTCCAGCAGGGCCGGGCGGCCTTCGGCGAGCTTGTCGAGCACCGGCTGCTTCGGCGTCCCGTACCGGGCGGCCTTGTGCACGACCGCCCACTCGAGCAGCTCGTCGTCGGCGATCATCCGGTCGAACTCGGCGTCCGACACGAACAGGTAGTGCACGCCGTGCACCTCGCCCGGCCGGGGCTTGCGGGTGGTCGCGGAGACCGAGATCCAGATGTCCGGGTAGCGCTCGCGGATGTCGGCCGCGACGGTCCCCTTCCCGACCGCGGTCGGGCCGGCCAGCACGGTCAGCCGGGCCGGCCCGGGAGCGCCTGCCGGCTCGTTCGCAGTGTTTGCTGTGTCGCCTGGGTGCGTGGTCATCGTCACACCAGTGTCCAACGAGCCGGCCGAGGTTTTGTTCACTCGGCGAATTCGCGCTCGAGCGCGGCGATCTGGTTCGAGCCGAGGCCGCGCACCCGCCGCGTCTCCGAGATCCCCGCGCGCTGCATGATCTGCTGGGCGCGGACCTTGCCGACACCGGGGATGCACTGCAGCAGCTGGCTGACCCGCATCTTGCCGATCACGTCGTTCGTCTGCCCCTCGTGGAGCACCTCCGTCGGAGACGCTCCCGAGTGCCGGATCCGGTTCTTGATCTCGGCTCGTTCACGCCGCGCCGCCGCGGCCTTGTCCAGAGCCGCCGCACGCTGCTCCGGGGTCAAAGAAGGAAGTGGCACCGTTTCACCTGTCCCGTTGTATGGCTTCGCAAGGGAACCTAACACGGCATCAGCCCGAGGTAAGGCCATGGGGAACGGAGTCGCCCGGCCGGCGGCGGATTCGAACGATCAGCTGCCCGGTGCGACGGGTGATCAAGTGATCAGTTGAGCGCCGGCAGATCGACCTTGCAGGCATCCTTGGCCTGGCTGGTGATGTTCTTGTACGCCGTCAGCACGCCGGACGTCTGCTTGCTCAGCTCGGCCAGCTTGGCCGCGTCCTTGCCGGCTTGCTGCGCCTTCTCGGCGAACGTCACGACGACGCCCCAATCGTCCTTCACGTCCTGCGGCGCGGACTCCTGCAGCTTCTTGGCGTCGTCGAGGATCTTCACGTAGTCGACCGGCTTCTGCGGATCGACGTCGACCGCCTTCGCGGCGTACTTGGCGAGATCGACGCAGTACGCCTGCTCATCGGTGCAGGCGGTCAGCAGACCGGCACCGGTGGCCACGGTCGCGAGGACGGCGAGAGTTCGCTTCACGGCACCCACGCTACCGGGAGTGACGTGCCGATCCGAAAACGCACCGGTTCCGAACAGCGCGACGGCCCGGTGGGACGGTACGGGCAGAGCCGTCCACCGGGCCGGTGCGAGGTCACGCCGAGGCGTCCTCGACGCCTCGAAGCCGGCTGTCAGCCGTTCTCGAGGTCGATCTTGCAGGTGTCCTTCGCCTGCTTGCTGATCGCGTCCATCGACTTCTGGATCTTCTCGCCGTCGGACTTCGCGAGCTCCATCAGCTTGTTGGTGTCGCCCTTGGCGTCCTTGGCCTTCTCGGCGTAGTCGATGACGACCTTCCAGTCGTCCTTGATGTCGTCCGGCGCCGACTTCGACACGCTCTTCGCCTGGTCCAGCATCTTGCCGACCGCATCGGCGTCCTTGATGTCCAGGTCCTTGGCCGAGTCGACGTACCCCTTGAGGTCCGCGCAGTAGTCGCCACCCGAGCACGCCGTCAGCGCACCGACGCTCATCGTCACAACGGCCGCGAGGGCTGCCAGCTTCCGCATCGTGTTCCTTCACTGTGTCGCGCGGGAAGTCTCTGGCTCCCCGTCCGCCGCAACCTTTCCGAACGCCGGGGTCACCGTGCGGTCCGGCGCGCCGTGAACAACATCGCACGGGCGGACTGGAACCGGGCTGTGATCTACCGCGTCACCCGGTTCCGCCACGCGGACCGCTTCAACCGCTTCAACCGCTCCGGCCGCTCCGGCCGCGCGCGGACCGCCGAAGGCCACTGCGACCGCGTTCGCCGCCACGATCACCAGAATCGCCGCCCAGTCGAGGATCCCGAGCCGCTGATCGAGGACGACGAGCCCGACCAGGGCCGCGAGCACCGGATTCACGCTCATGAACACCCCGAAGAACTGCGCCGGAACCCTTCGCAGCGTGAGCAGATCGACGAGGAACGGCACGGCGGACGACAGTACGCCGGCCGCCAGCGCGTACGACGCCGCGCCGAGTGTCGGCGGGTGATGCAGCAGAACCACCACACCGACCGGGACGTACGCGAGCCCCGACAGCGCGGCCGCCGCGGCCGAACCGGTTGCGCCCGGCAACTCGCGGCCGACCGTGCGGTTGAGCAGGATGTAGCACGCCCAACAGGTTGCCGCGAGCAACCCCAATGCGATGCCCACGTAATCCGTCGACGGCTGCGGCCGGGCCAGCAGGACGACCGCCGGCGCGGCGGCGACGGCGCAGAGCAGGTCAAGGACCCGGCGCGAGCCCAGCAGCGCGACGGCGAGCGGCCCCAGGAACTCGAGCGTGACGGCCAGGCCGAGGCCGACGCGGTCGATCGCCGTGTACAGGGACAGGTTCATCACCGCGAACACGACGGCGAGCCCGATCACCGGACGCCACTGGCGGGCCGTGATGGTCCGCAGCCGAGGGCGCCCGACCGCGAGCAGCACCAGCGCGGCGACCCACTGCCGGATCGCGACCACGCCCGCTGGACCGAGCACCGGGAACGCGAGGGCCGCCACCGACGCACCGATCTGCGTCGACAGTCCGCTCCCGAGCATCATCAGCACGCCGGTCGTTCGTTCTCGCCGCACGCTCACGAGCGTCCGCCGTCGGCCGCCGCGGGCAAAATGCATCGGGGCGCGGATCTATACGCTGGAGTCATGGATATCCGGCAGCTGCGATGCCTGGTGGAGATCGTGGACTCCGGGACGTTCACCGATGCCGCGATCGAGCTGGGGATCTCCCAGGCGGCCGTGTCCCGCAACCTGCTGGCGCTGGAACGCGAGCTCGGTGTGCGGCTGCTGCACCGCACCAGCCGGTCCGTGACCCCGACCGCCGACGGGGTTCGCGTGCTGGCCAGGGCGCGGCACATCCTCGCCGAGCTCGACGAACTGGTGAGCGAGGCCAGGAGCGGCCACACCCGGCTGCGGGTCGGTCACGCGTGGTCCGCGTTCGGCAGCCGCACCCGCGAGTTCCTGCGCCGCTGGGCCGCCGAGCACCCGGACGTCGAACTGCAACTGATCCGCACGAACACCGCGACCGGCGGCCTCGCGGAGGGGATGTGCGACCTCGCGGTCGTGCGCTCCCATGTCGACCTCGGCCGGTTCGCCCACGTCCTGCTCACCCAGGAACGCCGCTACTGCGCACTGCCCGCCGACGACCCGCTGGCTCGCAAACGCTCCCTGACGCTGAGCCAGCTCCGCGACCGCACCGTCGTCATCGACCGCCGCACCGGCAGCACCACGATCGACCTCTGGCCGGCCGACGCCCGGCCCGCGATCGAGCTCACTCACGACGTCGACGACTGGCTGGCCGCGATCTCCTCCGGCCGCTGCATCGGCCTCACCCCCCAGGCGACCACCACCCAATACCGCCGCGACGGCATCACCTACCGCCCCGTCCGCGACGCCCCGCCCGTCGACGTCCACCTCATCTGGCCCCGCGCCGACCCGCACCCCGCGGTGCAACCGGCCGTCCACCTGCTGACCACCCTCTACCGCGGGCCGAGCTGAGGGTGGGCGTGTGTCAGCTCGACAGGATGAGTCGGCTGTCCACGCCCAGCCGTCCGTCGGGCTGAGCGTGGACGATCAGGCGGTCACTGGACACGTCCTGTCCACCTGACACACCAACCACGATCAGTACCCCAGAACAGTCCGATAGCCCTCATTGGTTTCGGCTGCCGCGTCCTGCAAGGCCTTGGGGTCGGGGCCGGCGGCGAGGATCTCTCGGGAGCTGGAGGGGACGACGTTGCGGACCGCCGAGCCGAAGACCTTGGTCAGGCCCTCGGCGGTGCCGCCCTGGGCGCCGAGACCGGGGGCGAGGAGGGGTCCGTTGATGTCGAGGTTCTCGTCGGTCGGCTTGATGGTCGCACCCACGACCGCGCCGAAGGAGCCGAGCTCGTCAGCGTCGGCGTTCAGCTCGCGCAGGCCGTCGAGGACGGCACCGGCGACGGTCGAGCCGGCCGCGGTGCGGGCGGACTGGAACTGCGGGCCCTCCGGGTTCGAGGTGAGCGCCAGCACGAACAGCCCGGCGCCCGCCGCTCGCGCCTCGTCGATCGCCGGCTGCAGCGAGCCGAACCCGAGGTACGGGCTGACCGTCAGCGCATCGCACGCCAGCGGGCCCTTCTCGGCCAGGTACGCCGCCGCGTAACCCTCCATCGTCGTCCCGATGTCACCGCGCTTGGCGTCGATGATCACCAGCGCGCCGGCCTCCCGCAGCCGGATCGTGGCCTGCTCCAGGACCGCGATCCCCGCCGACCCGAACCGCTCGAAGAACGCCGACTGCGGCTTGAACACCGCGACCTGCTCGGCGAGCGCGTCGACCACGCCGTACGTGAACGACGCCAGGCCTTCCGCGGTGTCGGGCAGCCCCCAGGCGTCCAGAAGGTGCTGGTGCGGGTCGATCCCGACGCACAGCGGACCGCGGGTGTCCATCGCCGCCCGCAGCCGGGCGCCGAAAGGCTTCGGCTTGTTGCTCATGGCAAGCTCCTGTTGATCTGGCGGACCAGCCCCGGGCCGCGGTAAATCAAACCTGTGTAGACCTGGACGAGGCTCGCGCCGGCGTCGAACAGGCGGGTGGCGTCGGACGCTTCCAGGATGCCACCGACCCCGATGATCGGCAGCGCTCCCTGTGTCTCGGCGTGGATGTGAGCGACGACCTTGGCCGAGGTCTCCCCCAGCGGCCGGCCGGAGAGCCCACCGGTCTGCGACGCCAGCGGATGGTCGGCGAGGCCGGGACGGCCGATGGTCGTGTTGGTGGCGATGATCCCGGCGACCGACGTGTCCGTGCAGACCTGAAGCAGTTCGTCGATCGCCGACGTGGTCAGGTCCGGCGCGATCTTCACCAGGATCGGCTTCGGATCGAGTCCGCTGACAGTCAGCGCGGCCGCCTCGGTGCGCAACGCGGTGAGCAGTTCCCGCAGCTGCCCGGCATCCTGGAGCGACCGCAGCCCCGGCGTGTTCGGCGAGGACACGTTGACCGCGAAGTAGTCGCCGTACCGGTAGAGGCGGCGCAGCGAGGTCACGTAGTCCTCGACCGCCTCCGCCAGCGGGGTGATCTTCGACTTTCCGATCGAGATGCCGAGCGGGTAGCCGAGATCGCCGTACGCCGCGAGTCGTGCGGCCAGCGCCGCGCTGCCGAGGTTGTTGAAGCCCATCCGGTTGATGACGGCCTCGTGCTCGACGAGGCGGAACAGGCGCGGCTTCTCGTTGCCGGGCTGCGGATGCGCCGTGACCGTGCCGACCTCGACGAAGCCGAAGCCGAGTGCCCGCCACGCAGGCAGGGCGATTCCGTTCTTGTCCATGCCGGCGGCCAGGCCGACCGGCGACGGGAAGCGGACGCCGAACACCGTCCGGGGCGCGGCCGCCGCGCCGGACAGCCGGGCACCGGCGCGCGCGGCGCCGGGCACCCGGCCGAGCAGGCGGAGCGCCGCAAGCGTCTGCTCGTGGGCGACCTCGGCGTCCCCCTTGCCCAGCCGGTACAGCACCGGCCGGACGAAGCGCTCGTAGCCCGTGCGGTCAGACACCGCGGATCCTTGACACCCAGTCCTGCAGCGACCGTACGCCGATGTCGCCGGCTCGCTGCGCCTCGATGCCCTGGACCGCGGCCGCGAGCCCCTGGACGGTGGTGATGCACGGGATGTTCCGCGCCACCGCCGCGCTGCGAATCTCGTACCCGTCGATCCGCGGCGAGCCGCCCTGGGTGATGCCGATCGGCGTGTTGACGATCAGGTTCAGCTCACCGTCCTGGACCATCTGGACGATCGTCGGCTCACCGTTCGGGCCGGGACCCTGGCTGCTCTTGCGGACGGTAACCGCCTCGACGCCGTTGCGGCGCAGGACGTCGGCCGTGCCTTCGGTCGCGTAGACCTGGAAGCCCAGGTCGGCCAGCCGCTTGACCGGGAAGATCATGTGCCGCTTGTCCCGGTTCGCCACCGACACGAACACCTTGCCGGCACCCGGCAGCGGCTGCGACGCCCCCGCCTGCGACTTCGCGAACGCCGTACCGAACGTGTCGTCGATGCCCATCACCTCGCCGGTCGACTTCATCTCCGGCCCGAGCACGGTGTCGACCGAGGCGCCGTCGATGGTCCGGAACCGGTTGAACGGCATCACGGCTTCCTTCACCGCAATCGGCGTCGTCGGCGGCAGCGTGCCGCCGTCACCGGCGGCCGGCAGCATGCCCTCGGCGCGCAGTTCGGCGATCGTCGCGCCGAGCATCACTCGGGCCGCAGCCTTCGCCATCGGCGTCGCGGTCGCCTTCGACACGAACGGCACGGTCCGGGACGCGCGCGGGTTGGCCTCAAGCACGTACAGCACGTCACCGGCCAGCGCGTACTGCACGTTCAGCAGGCCGCGGACGCCGACGCCGCGGGCGATCGCCTCGGTCGATCGGCGGATGTTCTCGATGTCGGCGTTCCCGAGCGTGATCGGGGGCAGCGCGCAGGACGAGTCGCCCGAGTGCACACCGGCCTCCTCGATGTGCTCCATCACGCCGCCGAGGAACAGCTCGTTGCCGTCGAACAGACCGTCGACGTCGATCTCGACCGCGTCGTCCAGGAAGCGGTCGATCAGCACCGGGTGCTCCCACGACGTCGTCCCGGCGCTCAGCCGATCCAGTGCCGCGGTCAGTTCGTCGGAGCTGTAGACGATCTCCATCCCGCGGCCGCCGAGCACGTACGACGGCCGGACGAGGACCGGGAACCCGATCTCCTCCGCGACGCGGTGCGCCTCGGCGGCCGACAGCGCCGTACCGTGCTTCGGCGCCGGCAGTTTCGCGTCCGCGAGCACCTTGCCGAACGCACCCCGCTCCTCGGCCAGGTGGATCGCCTCGGGCGAGGTCCCGACGATCGGTACGCCGGCGTCCGCGAGCCGCTGCGCCAGACCGAGCGGCGTCTGACCGCCGAGCTGGACGATCACGCCCGCCACCGGTCCGGCCTGCAGCTCGGCGTACACGATCTCGAGCACGTCCTCGCAGGTGAGCGGCTCGAAGTACAGCCGGTCGGAGGTGTCGTAGTCGGTCGAGACCGTCTCCGGGTTGCAGTTCACCATCACGGTGCAGTAGCCGGCGTCGCGCAGCGCCATCGACGCGTGCACACAGGAGTAGTCGAACTCGATGCCCTGCCCGATCCGGTTCGGCCCGGAGCCGAGGATCAGCACGGCCGGCTCGGTCCGCGGCGCGACCTCGGTCTCCTCGTCGTACGACGAGTAGTGGTACGGCGTCTCCGCCGCGAACTCGGCCGCGCAGGTGTCGACGGTCTTGAACACCGGCCGGATGCCGAGCGCCTGCCGGACGCCGCGAACGACGTCCTCGGTGAGCCCGCGGATCTCGGCGAGCTGCAGGTCCGAGAACCCGTGCCGCTTGGCCAGCTTGATCACCTCGGGCGTCAGCCGCGGCGCGGCCGCGACCTGCAGCGCGGTCTCGTGGATCAAGTACAGCTGGTCCACGAACCACGGGTCGATCTTGGTCGCGTCGAAGATCTGCTCCGGCGTCGCACCGGCGCGGATCGCGTCCATGACCGTGCGCAGCCGGCCGTCGTGCGGCGTCCGGACCGCCTCGAGCAGCGGCTCCAGATCGGTCGCGGGCTGACCGGCCCAGGAGAACCGCGCCTCCGGCTTCTCCAGCGACCGCAGCGCCTTCTGCAGCGCCTCGGTGTAGTTGCGGCCGATCGCCATCGCCTCACCGACGCTCTTCATGTGCGTGGTCAGCCGGGCGTCCGCCGCCGGGAACTTCTCGAACGCGAACCGCGGCACCTTCACCACCACGTAGTCCAGCGTCGGCTCGAAGCTCGCCGGGGTCTGCTTGGTGATGTCGTTCGGGATCTCGTCCAGGGTGTAGCCGATCGCGACCTTCGCGGCGATCTTCGCGATCGGGAACCCGGTCGCCTTCGACGCCAGCGCCGACGAGCGGGACACCCGCGGGTTCATCTCGATCACGATCAACCGGCCGTCCACCGGGTTCACCGCGAACTGGATGTTGCAGCCGCCGGTATCGACGCCGACCTCACGGATGATGCCGATCGCCAGGTCCCGCATCACCTGGTACTCACGGTCGGTCAGCGTCATCGCCGGTGCCACCGTCACCGAGTCGCCGGTGTGCACGCCCATCGGGTCGACGTTCTCGATCGAGCAGATGATCACGACGTTGTCGGCCTTGTCGCGCATCACCTCCAGCTCGTACTCCTTCCAGCCGAGGATCGACTCCTCGATCAGGACCTCGGTGGTCGGCGAGGCGTGCAGGCCGGCACCGGCGATCCGGCGCAGGTCGGCCTCGTCGTAGGCCATTCCGGACCCGACGCCGCCCATCGTGAACGAGGGCCGGATCACCAGCGGGTAGCCGAGTTCGTCGGCCGCGCCGAGCACGTCGTCGATCGAGTGGCAGATCCGCGACCGCGCCACCTCGGCGCCGAGCTTCTCGACGATCTGCTTGAACGACTCCCGGTTCTCACCGCGCTGGATCGCGTCGACCGACGCGCCGATCAGCTCGACGCCGTACTTGTCCAGCACGCCGTTGTCGTGCAGGGCGATCGCCGCGTTCAGCGCGGTCTGGCCGCCGAGGGTGGCGAGCAGCGCGTTCGGGCGCTCCTTCTCGATCACCTTCTCGACGTACTCCGGGGTGATTGGCTCGACGTACGTCGCGTCGGCGAACTCCGGGTCGGTCATGATCGTCGCCGGGTTGGAGTTCACCAGGACGACCCGGAAGCCCTCCTCCTTGAGCACCCGGCACGCCTGCGTCCCGGAGTAGTCGAACTCGCAGGCCTGGCCGATCACGATCGGGCCGGAGCCGATCACCAGGACCGAGTCGATGTCTGTCCTGCGCGGCATCAGTTCCGCCCTTCCATCAGCTCTACGAAGCGGTCGAACAGGTACGCCGAGTCGTGCGGACCCGCCGCCGCCTCCGGGTGGTACTGCACGGAGAACGCGAGCACCCGGCCGTCCTTGCCGGTCAGCCGGAGCCCTTCGACCACGTTGTCGTTCAGCGAGACGTGCGACACCTCGGCGGTGCCGTACGGCGTCTCGACCGTCTCCTCGATCGGTGCGTCCACGGCGAACCCGTGGTTCTGCGCGGTGATCTCGACCTTGCCGGTGGCCCGGTCGAGCACCGGCTGGTTGATGCCGCGGTGCCCGTACTTGAGCTTGAACGTGCCGAGGCCGAGCGCGCGCCCGAACACCTGGTTGCCGAAGCAGATCCCGAAGTACGGCTTGTTCCGGTCGAGCAGCTGCTTGAGCAGCGTCGTCGGGTGCTCGGTGGTCTCCGGGTCGCCCGGGCCGTTGCTCATGAAGATGCCGTCCGGGTTCGCCGCGAGCACCTGCTCGAGCGTCGCGGTGGCCGGCATCACGTGCACCTCGATGCCGCGCTCGGCCATCCGCTTCGGCGTCATCGTCTTGATCCCGAGGTCGAGCGCGACCACGGTGAACCGCTTCTCGCCCTCGGCCGGTACGACGTACGGCTCGAACGTGGTCACCTCGGAGGCGAGGTCCGCGCCGACCATCGGCGGCTGCTCGAGCACCTTCGCCAGCAGCTCGTCCGGGTCCAGGATCTCGGTGGAGATGCCGGCCCGCATGGCGCCGCGCTCGCGCAGGTGGCGGGTCAGCGCGCGGGTGTCGATACCGGAGATCCCGACGATGCCCTGGCCCTTCAGTTGCTCGTCGAGCGAGCGCTTGGCGCGCCAGTTCGACGGGACGCGGGCCGGGTCGCGGACGACGTACCCGGCGACCCAGATCTTCTGCGACTCGTCGTCCTCGTCGTTGACGCCGGTGTTGCCGATGTGCGGTGCCGTCTGGGTGACGATCTGGCGGTGGTACGACGGGTCGGTCAAGGTCTCCTGGTACCCGGTCATCCCCGTGGTGAAGACCGCCTCGCCGAAGGTGGATCCGGTCGCCCCGTAGGACGTACCGGCGAACGACCGGCCGTCCTCGAGGACCAGCAGCGCCTTCTGCTGGGCAGGCTGGCTCATGATGCTCCGATCAAGGTCGAGATGGATGCGGTCAGGGCGGCGGTGTCGGCCTTGCGCCGCGGCCGGAACCCGGTGTCGAGCTCACGGCCGTCGTGCGACCAGGTGACCACGACCAGGCCGGACTTCTCCGCGGTCACCTTGCCGGCGATGCCACGGTCGGTCCGGACTCCGGTCAGCCGGTCGGCGGGGATGAACACATCCGCCGCGCCCTGCCGGTGGAAGATCAGGCCGGCGTCGGTGACGGCCAGGTCCGCGGCGGCGCGGACGCCCAGTTCGTGCACGGCGATCCGGTCCATCCAGTCGCCGGCGCTCGTCGTGGCGACGTACACGCCTTCCACACCGCGGGTGGTGGTGTCCTCGGCCGGAGCCGGCGGCAACGGCGCCAGCTCGGCCTGCCGGGACTGGCGGTTCCGCCAGCCCCGGTACATGCCGTAATACCCCGCCGCAATCACCAGCAGCGTGCCGGCAATGCCCAAGAAAGCCTTCACTGGGTTGAATTCCTTCCCCGCCCCACCGCCCCGGTCGCCAACTCACCGTCCAGGACGGTCGGCTTCCCGCGCAGGAACGTCGCGACGACCTTGCCGGGCAGCGTCATCCCGTCGAACGGCGTGTTCCGCGACAGCGACACCGACTCCTCCGGTACGACGGTGCGCTCGACGCGCGGGTCGTACAGCACGATGTTCGCGGGCGCACCCGCCTCGAGCGGACGTCCGTGGTCGGCGGCCTGACCGATCGCGGCCGGCCGGTAGCTCATCCGGTCGGCGACATCGGCCCAGGTGAGCAGCTTGGTGTCGATCATCGCGTGCTGGACGACGCTGAGCGCGGTCTCCAGGCCGGTCATGCCGAACGCGGCCGCGCTCCACTCGCAGTCCTTGTCCTCGACCGGGTGCGGCGCGTGGTCGGTGGCGACGATGTCGATCGTGCCGTCGGCCAGCCCTTCCCGGACCGCCTCGACGTCCTCCTTGGTGCGCAGCGGCGGGTTCACCTTGTACACCGGGTTGTAGGAGGCGGCCAGATCCTCGGTCAGCAGCAGGTGGTGCGGGGTGACCTCGGCGGTCACCTCGAGCCCGCGGCGCTTGGCAGCGCGGACGATCTCCACCGAGCCCTTCGTGGACAGGTGGCAGATGTGCAGCTTCGACCCGACGTGGGCGTTCAGCAGGATGTCGCGGGCGATGATCGCCTCCTCGGCGACACTCGGCCAGCCGGTCAGCCCGAGGACCCCGGACAGTGCGCCCTCGTTCATCTGCGCGCCCTGCGTGAGCCGCGGCTCCTGCGCGTGCTGGGCGATCACGCCGTCGAACGCCTTCACGTACTCGAGCGCGCGGCGCATCAGCGCGGCGTCCCAGACACAGTCGCCGTCGTCGGAGAAGACCCGGACCCGGGCGGCGGAGTCCGCCATCGCGCCGAGCTCCGCGAGCTGCGTGCCCTTGCGGCCCACGGTGACAGCGCCGATCGGATAGACGTCCGCGTACCCGGCGTCGCGGCCGAGGCGCCAGACCTGCTCGACCACACCGGCGGTGTCGGCGACCGGGTCGGTGTTGGCCATCGCGAACACCGCGGTGAAACCGCCCTTGGCGGCCGCACGGGTGCCGCTGAAGACGGTCTCGGCGTCCTCACGGCCGGGCTCGCGCAGGTGCGTGTGCAGGTCGACCAGGCCGGGCAGCGCGACCAGACCGGCGGCGTCGATCGTGACGGCGCCGGCCGGCGCCTCCAGGTCGGTGCCGACGGCAACGATCTCGCCGTTGTCGACCAGCAGGTCCGCCACCTCACCGCCAACAATGCGCGCGCCGGTGATCAGGTAAGCGGTCATGCCGAAGTCTCCTCGGTCTCGTTGGTTCCGGACAGCAGCAGGTACAGGACGGCCATCCGGATCGCGACGCCGTTGGTGACCTGTTCGACGATCACCGAGCGGGTCGAGTCGGCGACCTCGGCGCTGATCTCCATCCCGCGGTTCATCGGTCCGGGGTGCAGCACGATCGCCTCGTCGGGCAGCTGCGCCATCCGGTTCTTGTCCAGGCCGTAGCGCCTGGTGTACTCGCGGGCGCTCGGGAAGAACGCGTCGTGCATCCGCTCGCGCTGCACCCGCAGCATCATCACGGCGTCGCTCTTCGGCAGCACCGCGTCGAAGTCGTACGACGTGAGGCACGGCCAGGTGCTCATGTCGACCGGGAGCAAGGTCGGCGGGGCGACCACGGTGACCTCGGCGCCGAGGGTCGACAGCAGCAGCACGTTCGACCGGGCGACCCGCGAGTGCAGGACGTCACCGACGATCGTGATCCGGCGACCGTCCAGCGACCCGAGGTGGCGGCGCATCGTGAACGCGTCCAGCAGCGCCTGGGTCGGGTGCTCGTGGGTGCCGTCGCCGGCGTTCACCACCGAGCCGGTCATCCAGCCCGAGGTCGCCAGCAGGTGCGGCGCACCCGAGGAGCCGTGCCGGCAGACAACCCCGTCCGCGCCCATCGCCTGAAGCGTCAGCGCGGTGTCCTTCAGGCTCTCGCCCTTGCTCAGGCTCGATCCCTTGGCGGAGAAGTTGATCACGTCCGCGGACAGCCGCTTGGCCGCCGCCTCGAACGAGATCCGCGTCCGGGTGGAGTCCTCGAAGAACAGGTTCACCACGGTCCGTCCGCGCAGCGCCGGCAGCTTCTTGATCGGCCGGTCGGCGAGTGACCGCATCTCTTCGGCGGTGTCGAGAATCAGCTGTGCCTCGTCCCGGCTCAGGTCGCCCGCGCTCAGCAGGTGCTTCATGCCCGCTCCCCCTCGTCCGCGATCAGCACGGCGTCCTCGCCGTCGAACTCGTCCAGATGGACGGTCACCCGCTCAACCAGCGAGGTCGGCAGGTTCTTCCCCACGTAGTCGGCGCGGATCGGCAGCTCGCGGTGGCCACGGTCGACCAGCACCGCGAGCTGGACGGCCCGCGGCCGGCCGAGATCGCCGAGTGCGTCGAGGGCCGCGCGGATGGTGCGCCCGGAGAACAGCACGTCGTCGACGAGGACGACGACCTTGCCCTCGACACCGTCGGCCGGGATGTCGGTGTGCTCGAGCCCGCGCGGCGGTTTGAGGCCGATGTCGTCGCGGTACATGGTCACGTCGAGTGACCCTGTCGGCACGCTCTGCCCCTCGACGGCCTGGATGCGGGCCGAGATACGGCGTGCCAGCGGGACGCCGCGGCGCGGGATGCCGAGCAGCACGACCGGGTCGGCACCGCGGTTGCGCTCGAGGATCTCGTGGGCGATCCGGGTCAGTGCCCGGGAAATGTCGGAAGCGTCGAGGACCTCGCGGGTGTTGCGTTTCGGCGGCTGCGAGGCCTGGTGGTGCGCTGCTCTCTGGGCAGGGCTCATCGCTACCGTTCCTCCTTTCCCGCCTCTCTGGACGGGTCTTTAAAGGACGTTCGGACCGCTTGACATGGTATCGGATGTGACACGCCGTCTTGACGCTGGCCTTCGCCCCGGAATATTGTTACTCTGTGTAACCGAGGGGGGTTCACCTTTACCGGCCCGTACAACGGACCGGGACATGACGAACTAGTCGGAGGGAAGAACCAGCGTGCCTAGCGAATACGCGAAGACACTGGGTGGCAAGTTGCGCGCCATCCGCCAGCAGCAAGGACTGTCGCTGCACGGCGTGGAAGAGAAGTCCAAGGGTCGCTGGAAGGCGGTCGTCGTCGGCTCGTACGAGCGCGGCGATCGAGCCGTCACGGTCCAGAAGCTCGCGGAGCTCGCCGATTTCTACGGCGTGCCGATCCGTGAGCTGCTCCCTGGGTCCGCCAGCGCGGCCGCCGCGGCAGCCGCTCCGCCCAAGCTGATCCTCGACCTCGAGGCGCTCCAGCACCTCGACGCCAGCGAGGCCGGTCCGCTCACGCGGTACGCCGCCACGATCCAGGCTCAGCGCGGGGACTACAACGGCAAGGTGCTGTCGATCCGTCAGGACGACATGCGCACGCTCGCGGTCATCTACGACGAGTCGCCGACCACGCTCACCGAGCGCTTCATCTCCTGGGGTGTGCTGAACCCGGAGGCGAAGGGTGAGGTCGAGGAGTCGACGTCGTCCGAGGCCGCCGGCGCCTGACGCCACGCAGTACTGCTGAAACACACTGCTGACAGGTAGTGCGGTAGGCACCAGACGGTCGGGGCTTGTAGCAGCTGGCCCGCGGCCGCCCGCCTCCCACTGCTGACCATCACTTCCAGCACACCGAGACAACCAGCACCACCAAGCGGCAGGGGTTCCACCTCACCCCGGCCGCAGACGGGGACGCATCGGCGGCCCGGGACCGTACCGAGACGGTTGCCGGGCCTGACACCACGACGAGGGCTCGCCCCCCTCGCTTCCCTGCGGCGCGCCGGATCGGCGTCAGACGCCCAGGGTGGGCTTGAGCTGCAGCAGTCTCGCCAGCAGCCCGTTCACGAACGTCGGCGATTCGTCCGTCGACAGGTCCCGCGCCAGCGCGACCGCTTCGCTCACCGCGACCACATCCGGCACCTGGTCGTCGTACAGCAGCTCGTAGGCGCCGATCCGCAGGATGTTCCGGTCGACCGCCGGCATCCGGTCCAGCGTCCAGCCCACCGAGTGGGTCTCGAGCAGATCGTCGATCTGCTCGATGTGTTTCGCGACCCCTTCGACGAGCGACACGGTGAACTCGTTCACCGGCGGGTCGTTGTCGGCCACCCGGTCGGCCAGGGTGCCGCCGACCGGCAGCCCCCTGACCTCCGACTCGAACAACACGTCGAGCGCGCGTTTACGTGCCTTGCTCCGGGCAGACATCTGCTGTTGTCGCTTCTCTCCGGCTCGGGGCGATCAGGAGGTGACGCGGCCGAGGTAGTCCCCGGTCCGGGTGTCCACCTTGACCTTCTCGCCCGTGGTCAGGAACAGCGGGACCTGGATGGTGTACCCCGTCTCCAGCTTCGCCGGCTTCGTGCCACCGGTCGACCGGTCACCCTGCAGGCCCGGCTCGGTGTACTCGACGACGAGCTCGACCGAGGCCGGGAGCTCGACATACAGCGGGAGGTCGTCGTGCACCGCGACGATCGCGTCCTGGTTCTCGAGCAGGAAGTGGGCGGCGTCACCGACCACGTCGGGCTGGATCTGGAGCTGGTCGTACGTCGACTTGTCCATGAACACGTACGACGAACCGTCGTTGTACAGGTAGGTCATGTCGCGCTTGTCGACCGTGGCCACGTCGACCTTGACGTCGGCGTTGAAGGTCTTGTCGACCACCTTGCCGGACAGCACGTTCTTCAGCTTGGTCCGGACGACGGCGCCGCCCTTGCCCGGCTTGTGATGCTGGAACCAGACGACGGACCACAGCTGCCCGTCCAGGTCGAGCACCATGCCGTTCTTGAGGTCGTTCGTCGTTGCCACGCGGATATGCCCTTCGAATTGATCTGAGGTAACACGTGATTGTAGCGGCCGGAGGCGTGATCCTCCGATTCCGCGGACCTCGGCGGCCTTAGGCTGGGCGTTCAGACCTTCTCCCCAGGTGCCAGGAGGCCGGCGATGACGGGGTTCGTGATCTTCGTCGTGGTGATGATCGTGGTCAGCTTGATCAGCAAGGCGAAGCAGCAGGCCAACCAGAACGGCGGCCGCTCGAGCGCGCGGATGCAGGCCCTCGTCGAGCGGCTCCAGGCGCAGCAGGCGGGTTCGCAGCCGGCGCAGTTCCAGGGCCAGTTCACCCAGCCGGCCGGGCAGCCCGGCGTCGCTCCAGGCCAGCCGGGCGGGCCGGGCATCTTCCCGGTCCAGACCGGTCCGCAGGGCAGCCAGCAGGCGGCCGCGATGCTGCAGCAGCTCATGCAGAACGGCCGCCAGCCGCGTCGCCCCGACGAGCTCGCCTCGCCCGGGCAGCCGCAGTACACGCCGGAGCCGTTCTATCCGGGCCAATACAACCCGGCGCCGTACAACCAGGGCCAGTACCCGCCGCCGGCGCATCGGCCGCCGCAGAACAACCTCCCGCGGCCGACCCAGGACCTGGACGCGCAGGTGCGTGAATTGATGGCGGCGGGCAACGAGGTCGGCGCCATCCGGTTGCTGAGCGACGAGCGAGACCTGGGCATCCTCGAGGCGCAGAAGTACGCGCGTGAGCTGGTCACGCCGCAGGCGGCCCGCGGGCAGCAGGCCGACGTACCCGAGGACTCCGGTGACTGGGATGCCCTCGACCACACCGACACCGACGCCGACGCCGACGCCGACGAGGAGCGGTACGTCGGTTCGGCGGCGTTCGCGGAGTCGATCTTCAACCTCGACGACCGCGAGGAGAACGTCTGGGCGAGCGGCTGGGTCGACACCCCCGAGCCCGACGACCGTTCCGACATCGAGGAACTCTGGCAGACCGTCAGCAACCCGCCGCGGCCCACTCCTCCGGGCGCGCAGTAGCCGATCCCGCGGCGGCCGGGCTGAAGATCTGCGCCTTCGCGAGCAACGCGGGGACGAGGTTCCGGACGTCGATGCGGTCCTCGAGCACCTTGAGTTGCTCGTCGGTCGCGGCCGTCGCCGGGTACGGCGGCGTGAGCAGGCTGCAGCAGTCCTCATCGGGCAACGGCGCGATCTCCGCGGTCCCGATCCGGCGCGCCTCGGCGATGATCTCCGCCTTGTCCCAGCCGAGTAACGGCCGCAGCAACGGCAGCGTGGCGGCGTGTTCGACCGCCGCGAGGTTGCTGAGCGTCTGACTCGCGACTTGGCCGAGACTGTCACCGGTCACCAGCGCCTGCGCCCCGAGACGACGGGCGAGCGCGTCGGCGGTACGGATCATCAGCCTCCGCTGCGCGACCGTTTGCAGGCGTCCCGCGCCGGCCCGCGCGAGCTCCTGCTGCGCGGACCCGAGCGGTACGACGTGCAGCCGCGAATCCCCTTGAAATCGGCCGAGTTGGCGCAGGTGCCCGTACGCCTTGTACGCCGACGCGGGCCCGGTCAGCGGTGCGCCGGTGAAGTGGATGAACTCGCAGCGCAGCCCGCGGCGCATCGCGCGATACGCGGCGACCGGCGAGTCGAAGCCGCCGGACAGCAACACCATCGCGCGTCCGCTGCAGCCGACCGGAAGACCACCTTGACCGGGTTCGCGCAGGATCGACACGAACACCTCGGACCGGTCGACCTCGACGGCGATTTCGACGTCGGGATCATCCAGATCGACCGGCCAGCGGTACTCGGTCCGGACGCGATCACCGACGTACGCGGCGAGTTGCTTCGAGGTCAGTGGAAAGTCCTTGTCCCGCCGACGGGCGCGGACGGCGAACCGGCGCGGACCGCTGTGGTCACGCAGTAGCTCAACGGCCGCGGCGGCTGCGGCAGCAGGTCGTTTCGCGACTCGCACTGCGGGCTGTACGACGTTGATGCCCATCACGTACTGCGCCCGGTCCGCCAAGTCCTCCTTGGTGGCGTGGGCGGATCGCAGTACGAGCACGGAGTCGCGGCGGTCGAGGTCCACCGGGTCGGGCAGGTCGGCGACGGCTCGGCGGACGTTCCGGATCAGTTGGCGCTCGAACCGCCCGCGGTTGCGGCCCTTCAGCACGAGTTCGCCGTACTTGAGCAGCACGCAGTCCTGCTGGTTCACCGTTCCTCCTCGCCGGTCGCGACTGCGAGACGGTGATGCGGCCTCCCGCGCCGACTCTGCTGTCCCAGGAGGGACTGGCCGGCTCGGGTCATCGCCGGGTTGCTGGAAAGGGTGCGGGCGGGCGCCGCATCACCTGGTCAGGATCGCCGGGTCGGGATCACCGGATCACGACCGCCGGCTCAGGTGTCGAGCTGCTGGCGCTCGGAGCCGGACGTGATCGCGATCTTGCGCGGCTTCGCCCCCTCGACGATCGGGATCCGCAGGAACAGCACGCCGGCCTCGTAGTGGGCCTCGATCCGGTCCGCGTCCAGCGTGTCGCCGAGGAACAGCTGCCGCGAGAACACCCCAAGCGGACGCTCAGAGACCTGCAGCTGGGCGCCCTCGGCCAGTTCGGCCGGCCGGCGCTCGGCCTTCACGGTCAGCACGTTGCGCTCGATGTCCAGGTCGATCGCGTCCGGTGACACGCCGGGCAGGTCGAACGCGACGACGTACTGATCGCCGTCCCGATAGGCGTCCATCGGCATCGACTTCGGGTGTGACCACGTCCCCGAGGACTGGCTGCCGAAGAACTGCTGCACCAGCCGGTCGAACTCCCGGAACGGGTCCGTGCGCATCAACATCGTCACCTGCACCTCCTTCAGTTCCACGACTCATCGGGTGGTGGTGCCAATACGCACTTCCGGTATAGCATGTCATCGCATAGATGACAAGGAACCAAGTCATCCATCTGATGACGAGCCCAGCAGGTACGACGCCATGAACCATGCACCGACCCTGACTCGCACTCCGACGCACACGCCCACCCGCCCGGCGCCCCGCGTGATCCCGCGCGGCACGCACGCTCCGGAACCGGTCCAGGTCCTGATCGGCGGCCGCTGGATCTCGGCACGGGCGCACTCGTCACGCTTCAGCCGCCGCGGGCCGCAGACCCTGATCGACTGCAACGGCCGCCTGTTCTGGGTGAACTCGGCCCGCGTCCGTCACCTCGAGAAAGGGGAACAGCGAGGATCGGCATGACCGACGACAACGCGAACCTGATCGACTACGTCCTGCAGTACTGCGCGGTCGCACTGCTCGGGATCGCGGCCGTGTTCGACGCGCTCTACCTGATCACCACACCCGGCCGAATCGGACTCGCCGCGGCGTACAGCGCGCCGATCGTCGCAGCCGTGCTGGGCGGCATCGTGATCGCCGCGATCGACGGCGGCTGGCCGCGCCGGCTGCTCGGTCTCGCGAGTGCGGCGACCGTGGTCGCCGGCGTCACCAACATGGTGCTGGTGCTCGCTCTCGGCGGCATGCTGACCGTCGGGCCGCACGACTGGGGTCGCGGGATCCTGACCGTGCTGTTCAGCGGCGCCGCGCCTGTTCTCGCGGCGGTCTGCTGGTGGCTCCTCCGGCAGTTGTACCGCCCGGTCGAGCGCGTGCGCGAGCTGGTCGACGCTCAGATCAGCCCTTCTCGGATCAGCCCTTCTCGGATCAGCCCTTCTTAGATCAGGCCTTCTTAGATCAGGCCTTCGCGCAGCGCGTAGGCGACGGCGTGCGACCTGTTCCTGAGGTTCAGGCGGCTGGTGATGTCGTGCAGGACGTTCTTCACCGTCCGCTCGGAGTACGACAGTTCGCGAGCGATCTCCTGCGTATCCTTGCCGTCCGCAACAAGTCGCAGTACCTGCGTCTCCCGGTCCGAGAGGGTGGCGACCGCGTCTCCGCGGGCCGTGCGAGACGTCTGCCCGAGCAGCCGGCCGAGCAGGTCCGAAGGCAGGCTGTCGTCCTCCTCGGCGGCAGCCTGTACCAGCCGCACGATGCGGTCGGCAGTGGCCTCCGTACGTCGCAGTACGCCGGACACCCCCAGCTCGACCGCGGTCAGCAATGCCTCGTCGTCGATCGCGCTGCCGATCAGCACGACGCGGCAACCCCGCTGCGTCGCAGCGCGCAGGACGTGAACGGCTCCGGCGTCCAGCGACTCGACGGCGACCAACGCGACCACCGCAGGCGCAGTACGCCGCGACGCCGACCCCTGCACGCTCCGCAACGCGGTAGGCCGAGCCGAGAGGTCACGGTCGTCGATCAGACTGATCTCCGGACACTGCCGGAGCGCATGCACCAGCCCGAACTCCGACAGCGGGTCGAACGCTCGCACCCAGACCGGGATTCGGCGCTCGGCCTGTCGTGCTTCCAGATGGTGTGCGGTCATCGTCGTCACTCCCCCAAGAACGGTCTTGGCGCAGCGGTGCGCGCGGTCGGGCGAAAGCTGCTCACACCCACCTGATGCCCAAAAGGGCACGTTGGTTATGAATCGAGTGACGTCAGTGCGCGCAGGGCGAGACGGTACGAGTCGAGGCCGAACCCGGCGATGGTCCCCGTCGCCACTCCGGCGACGACGCTGGTGTGCCGGAACTCCTCGCGGGTGGCCGGGTTGGTCAGATGGATCTCGATCAGCGGAGCGGTCCGTTGCGCGATCGCGTCCCGCAGCGAGTACGAATAGTGCGTGAACGCGGCCGGGTTGAGGACCACCGGCGTCCGGGTGTCGGCCGCCTCGTGCAGCCAGCCGACCAGCTCCGCCTCGTCGTCGGTCTGCCGCACCTCGACATCGAGCCCGAGCTCGGCGCCGGTCTTCGCACACACGTCGACCAGTTCGGCGAACGTCGTCGTACCGTACTTCTCCGGCTCCCGCGACCCCAGCCGCCCGAGATTCGGACCGTTCAGCACGAGCACCCGCATGTTCCCATCCGTCACAGCCATCACCCTAGCGGCTTTGCGCAACGACCTCCGGCCGCACCGCGTGGCCGAAGCCATGCCATCTCTCAGGTGATTTCGCTGTAGGCGGCGACGAGGAGGCTGGGGTCGGGGGCCTCGAGGATGGTGGGTTTGGCCAGGCCGTCCAGGATGACGAAGCGGAGCCGGTCGGCGCGGGTCTTTTTGTCGAGCTTCATGGCGTCGTGGAGGTGCGGCCAGGCGTCGGGGCGGTAGCTGACCGGGAGGCCGAGGGATTCCAGGACGGTACGGTGGCGGTCGGCCGTGGGGTCGTCGAGGCGGCCGGCGGCGCGGGCGAGTTCGGCGACGAAGAGCATGCCGATGCTGATCGCGGCGCCGTGCCGCCACTTGTACCGCTCGACGCGCTCGATCGCGTGGCCGAGCGTGTGCCCGTAGTTGAGCGCCTCGCGCCCGATCCGGCCGCCGGCGGTCGTGGTGCGTTCGCGCAGGTCGGCGCCGACGGTGTCGGCCTTGACCTGGATCGAGCGGGCGATCAGTTCCTCGGTCGCCGCGTACGACGGGCTGGTGGCGCCGGCCGGGTCCTTCTCGACCAGATCGAGGATCACCGGGTCGGCGATGAAGCCGCACTTCACGACCTCGGCGAGCCCGCTGACGTAGTCGTTCGCCGGCAGCGACTCGAGCGCGGCCAGGTCGCACAGGACGCCGGCCGGTTCCCAGAAGGCGCCGACCAGGTTCTTGCCTTCGGCGGTGTTGATGCCGGTCTTGCCGCCGACGGCGGCGTCGACCATGCCGAGCAGCGTGGTCGGGATCTGCACGACCTTGACCCCGCGCAACCAGGTCGCGGCGACGAAGCCGGCAAGGTCGGTGGTCGTCCCGCCGCCGACGCCGACGATCGCGTCGGAGCGGGTGAAGCCGGCCTGGCCGAGCACCGACCAGCAGTACGCCAGCACCTCGGCGGTCTTGGCCTCCTCCGCATCCGGCACCTCGATCGCGTGCGCGGTGAACCCGGACGCGGTCAGGTCGTCGCGGATCGCGTCGCCGGTCTCGCGCAGCGCGCGCGGGTGGATCACCGCGACCCGCTGCACGCCTTCGCCGAGCAGGCCGGGCAGTTCGCCGAGCAGGTTGTGGCCGATGACGACGTCGTACGGCGCGGACGCGGTGACACGGATCCGGGCGCTCACGACAGCTGTCCCAGGATCTCGTCGGCGATCTGCTCCGGGGTCTTGCCGTCGGTCAGCACGGTCTGCTTCGCAACCTCTTCGTAGAGTGGGCGCCGCGCCTCCATCAGGTTGCGCAACTGGGTGCGGACGTTGCCGAGCAGCAGCGGCCGCGCGACGCTCAGTCCGACCCGCTTGGTGGCCTCGGACAGGCTGACGTCGAGGAACACCACGGTGTGCCCGGCCAGGTCGGCGCGGGTGCCGGCGTCCAGGATCGCCCCACCGCCGAGCGACAGGACCTCACCGTCAGCCTCCAGCGCGGCGACAATTGCGGCCCGCTCGAGCGTGCGGAAGTGCGCCTCGCCCTCGTCGACGAAGATGTCCGAGATCGGCTTGCCGGCGGTCGCCTCGGTGTCGGTGTCGGTGTCCCGGTGCGGTACGCCGAGCCGCTGCGACAGCAGCGCCGCGATCGTGGACTTGCCCGATCCGGGCGGGCCGACCAGGACGACGATCGGGCTCACTCCCACTCCCGTGGCGTGATCGTCTTCGGCAGGTTCGCCAGGTAGGACTGGTGGTTGCGCGCGGTCTCCGCGACCGAGTCGCCGCCGAACTTCTCCAGCGACACCTCGGCCAGCACCAGCGCGACCATCGCCTCGGCGACGATCCCGGCCGCCGGTACGGCGCAGACGTCCGAGCGCTGGTGATGCGCGGCAGCGGCCTCGCCGGTGGCGGTGTCGATCGTGCGCAGCGCCCGCGGCACGGTCGCGATCGGCTTCATCGCGGCCCGTACCCGCAGCGTCTCGCCGGTGCTCATGCCGCCCTCGGTACCGCCCGAGCGGCCGCTGGTGCGGCGGACGTTCCCGTCCTCGGCGACGATCTCGTCGTGTGCCTTGGAGCCGGGCGTGCGGGCCAGTTCGAACCCGTCGCCGAGCTCGACGCCCTTGATCGCCTGGATGCCCATCAGCGCACCGGCCAGCTTCGAATCAAGGCGGCGGTCCCAGTGCACGTAGCTGCCGAGGCCCGGCGGAAGACCGTCGACGACGACCTCGACGACGCCGCCGAGGGTGTCGCCGGCCTTCTGCGCGGCGTCGATCTCGGCCACCATCTGCTTGCTCGTGTCCGGGTCGAGGCAGCGCACCGGGTCGGCGTCCAGCTTCGCGACATCGCCGTACGCCGGGATCACGCCGTACGGCGCCTTCACCGTGCCGAGCTCGACCACATGGCTGACGATCGTCACGCCGTACGCCTGGCGAAGGAACCGGGCCGCGACCTCGCCGAGCGCGACCCGGGCCGCGGTCTCCCGGGCGCTGGCGCGCTCGAGCACCGGGCGGGCCTCGTCGAAGCCGTACTTCTGCATGCCGGCCAGGTCGGCGTGGCCGGGGCGCGGACGGGTCAGCGGGGCGTTCCGGGCCAGGCCTTCGAGGACGGCCGGGTCGACCGGGTCGGCGCTCATCACCTGCTCCCACTTGGGCCACTCGGTGTTGCCGACCTGGATCGCGACCGGGCTGCCGAGGGTGAGACCGTGCCGGAACCCGCCGAGGAACGTCACCTCGTCCCGCTCGAACTTCATCCGGGCGCCGCGGCCGTAGCCCAGCCGACGACGAGCCAGGGCGTCGGCCACGTCGTCCGTGGTGACCTGCACGCCTGCGGGAAGACCTTCGAGTACGGCGACGAGCGCTTGTCCGTGCGACTCGCCGGCGGTGAGCCAGCGCAGCATGCGGCGATTCTTTCACGCCGATCCCACTCCCCAGACGCCGGTCCCTGCCTGAGCTCTCCGACCACGAGCAAGGTCATTCGACGGCGACCTGCCGCACCGGCTCCGTCGACCGCCCGATCCCATCAGTCGCAGGTCTGGTTCTCGGTGGTCGGGCCGGTACGGACGGTGAGGACGGCGTTGAAGGTCTTGGCGATCGCGGATTCCTCGCAGGAGGTCTCGGCCAGGGCCGCGTGCCCGCCGGCGATCGCGGCGCCGGCCAGGGCTGCGGTGCCGAACGCCGCCGCGGCCAGTCGCCCGGCGGTCCGGCGAAATGCGGGGGTCATGCTGCGCTCCTTCGACGATCGGTTGCTCCTGTCAACGACCGTACGGGCCCGAGGCGACGAAAGAACTGGCTCCAGATCCCGTCTTGGGGGTAGCGCTGGCACCACCCCCTATCCGGGCTGGTGATTCAGCGCGGCTCGATCGAGAGGTTGTGGCGGAACACGTTGCGTGGGTCCCACTTCGCCTTGATCTGCTGCAGCCGCGGGTAGTTCCCCAGGTAGTACAGGTCGTGCCACGGGACGCCGGACCTGTTGTACGCCGGATCCGCCAGGTCGACATCCGGGTAGTTGATGTACGAGCCCGCGTTCACCGCGTTCGGCACCGGGGCACCGCCCGTGTCGCGGTACAGGTCGGCGTACACCTTCCGCGTCCACGCGACGTGCTGGTCGTCCTCGGCCGCGTCGGACCAGGCCGCGGTGAGCACCATCTTGGCCACCACGTCGCGTTGCGCGGCCGCGGTCGCGTCGGGCGCGACGGTGTTCACCTTCCCGCCGTACGGCACGAGCAGGATCGAGGACACCGGCCCGTTGTACGACGTGTCGGTCAGGCCGCGGTACATCGCCAGCACCTGCTCGTCGGTGTACCCCTTCTTGAGGTAGCCGGCCTTGTACTTCCCGCGGCCCGGCGACGGCGTCTCCGCGATCGAACGCTCCATCGTGGTGTGCAGGAACGGTCCCTCGCCGACGTCGATCAGCTGCGGCTTCGGGTCCACGCCGGCCGTCATCGCCGCGTTGAACGCCGTCATCAGCTCGGCCGCATTGGGCACCGCCGCGTCGAGCTGGGTGGAGAGCAGATACTGCCCGGCGGACGAGTGCGTGAGGACGAACGGCGCATAGAGCGTCGCGTACGGCGAGTCCGCGGTGTTGTGCTGCTCGAAGAAATCGAACCAGTTCCGGACCGTCCGCAGGAAGCTCGCCTGCGTGGTCGACTTCCAGTCGTACAGCAGCAGGCTCGACCGCAGCGCGGCCGGTGCCTTCGGCAACGATTCGGCCGGCGTGCGGCCCGCCGCGCCCGCGCTGCGCATCAGGTAGCGGGTGACGACGCCGAAGTTCCCGCCGCCGCCCCCGGTGTGCGCCCACCACAGGTCGCGGTGCGCGTTGTTGCGCGTGGCCAGCACCGACCGGGCGCGACCGCGGGCGTCGACGACCACGACCTCCACGCCGTACAGATGGTCGACGACCGAGCCGTACTTGCGGGACAGCGGCCCGTACCCACCACCGCAGAAGTGACCGCCGACGCCGACGCTGAGGCATCCGCCGCCCGGCACCGTGACACCCCAGTTGTAGAACAGTTCCTTGTAGACCGTCTCGAGCGTCGCGCCCGCGCCGATCGAGAACGCGCGGTATTTCGGGTCCCAGGTCACCTCGTCGTACGTCGACAGGTCGAGCAGCACCTCGACGTCGCCGTGGTCCACGAAGTCCTCAAAGCAATGGCCACCGCCGCGCACTGCGATCCGCTTCCCGCTGCGGACCGCTTCCTGAACGGCCGCGACCGCGTCCGCGGCCGACTGGATCACCCGCACGTAGTCGGGTTTCGCGACGAAGCGGCGGTTCTGCCCGCGCAGCACGAGATCCTGGTACCGCGCATCGTTCGGACCGATCTTCGCACCGGAGACCGGCGGCGCGGATGCTGCTGCGGGTGCCGCGAAGGCATGGCCCGCGGTCGCGGCTGTGGTGGCCACCGCGGCCGTTCCGGCCAGGAGACCTCGTCGGCTGACTGGCATGGATTCCTCCCCAGATTCGAGTACCTCGACCCTAGGAAGACCGACGGTGCGCGCACATCAGCCATCTGGTGGAGTACGTGGCTCAGCTATCCGGCGTACAACGCCTCCAGCGGCGTCCCGAGCAGGACGCCGGCCAGCGCCCCGACGAGCATGAACGGCCCGAACGGAACCATCTGCTTGCGCGTCATCACGCGGGTCGCGATCAGCACGATGCCGACGATCGCGCCGAGGAAGAAGCCGCCGTACAGCCCGGACACGAACTCGCCCCAGCCGAGCCAGCCGAGCGCCAGGCCGAGCAACCCCGACAGCCGGACGTCGCCGAACCCGACGCCGCGCGGGAACGTGAACCACAGCACATAGAACACCGCGAACCCGATCGCCCCCGCGATCGCTGCCCGGCGCAACGACTCCCACTCCCCCGTCGCCGCCGCGGCGATCAGGAGGCCGAGCCCGACCAGGACGTACGTCGGCCAGATGATCACCGACGGCAGGAACCGCGTGCGCGCGTCGATGTAGCCGAGGATCGCGCCGGCCACCACGAGCACCAGCCAGGCCGGCAGCGCCGCGTCGAGACCGAGCAGCCACCCGATCAGACCGCCGGCGACGGCCGCCAGACCGCCGCACCACAAGGTCGCGCGCGGCGAGGCCAGCGACGCGTACGGCACCTTGGTCTCGCCCTCGTCGAGCTCCGGCTCGGGGATCCGCCGCATCAGCCACGGGCCGAGCACTGCCGCGACCGCGCCACAACCGACCGCGCCGATCCCCGCAGCGAGCAACGCGTTGTCAGCCGGCACGATCCCCGACCCTAGACGATCTACCGCGGCGTGCCGGCGGCCGCCCGCCGGACCAGCACCCGCGCGAGAGCGGCGGCGCCGACGCCGAGCAGCAGGAGGCCACCGAAGATCACCCCGACGGTGCTCCAGCGGCCGTCGTTCTCCGTGATGTAGACGGTTCGCCGGAACTCGTCGTCGTTCGCGGCTTGCTCGAACGTGAAGTCGTCGGTGATCTGCGACGGGTTCTGATATCTCGCGGTGTACGCGGTCAGGAAGTCGGCCGGCGCCGGCAGCGACTCCAGCACGGGCCGCCCGGCGTACAGCAGCTCTGGGGTCACCGACGCGTCCGGCACCTTCGTGGCGTCGACGCGATGCTCGGCGGCGACGTACACCGTCACGGTCTGTGGCGTGGTCGCGCCCTTGCTGAGCCGCATCGGGTACACGATCCGGTCCGAGGCGAAGGTCAGCCGCAGCGGCGGCGTCGAGCCGCCCAGCCTTTCACCGGGCTGCTTCGGCGCGAGCTTCACCGCGACGATCTCCCAGTTCTCGATCAGGTACGGCGTGAGGTTCGCGGCCAGCGTCGCGGGCACGACGTACCCGTTCGCGCGCAGCCAGTTGGTGACCGCGGTACCGCTGGTGCCGTCGAGCCGGGTGACCGCGAACGGACCGAGCACCATTTGCTCGCGCACGTTCACCGGCGCGCCCGGCGGTACCGCGCCCGCTGAGTCCCCCCGGCCCCGGCCGAACCCGGTGTCGCGGAAGGGCCAGTAGGTCTTCTTGTACACCCGCTGCGGCGCGACCGCGCGGCCCAGCCGCTCAAACAGTTGCGTGTCCTCGACCAGGTTGACCTTCGCCGCCGCCGGGACCGGCATGATCCAGGCCGCCTTCTGCGACTGGCCCTGCACCGACATCGAGAGGGTGATCTGCTCGGTACCACCGGAGTACTGCACCAGCGCGTTCTCGCCGTACGCGCGCGCAGAAGACTCGGCGTCCGGCAGATACCCGCCGCAGGCACAGGCCCACGCGGGCGTTACCCCAGCCGCCACGAATCCGGCAGCCAGCACACCCGCGATCACGCGCCACAGTTTCACGCGCCGAACACTAGCTATCAAAAGGTGTACGGGGTGTGGAAGAAGTTGTCCGGGTCGTACTTCTGTTTCGCCGCCTGCAACTTCGCCGCGCTCGCGCCGTAGTACGAAGAGACCGCGCGGCCGGCCTCGGGGTAGTTCACGTACCCGCCGGCCGAGAACGATCCGACCGCGCGGTGGCCGTTCGCGATGAAGGTCTGCGCGTTCTGGCCCTGCGCCGAGGAGTACCACTGGATCACGGCGAGCGCGCTCCGCCACGGCCACGACGAGCCGCCCGCCGGTGTCTTCGCGGCCTGGCCGCCGAGCGGGTCGAAGATCGCCGACGCCGGTGTCGCGGCCCGCGCGGCGGACTTCACCGCGCCGAGGACCGCGGTGATCGTTGCCGCGTCCATCGGACCCTTGAGTACGTCGGACCCGGCGAGGAATCCCTGCCGCGGACTCGTCGTCCCGCCGCCGAGGTACTTCACCGCCTCCAGGTGGGACTTGACCGACAACTGCCGGCCGGAGGCCTTCGCACCGACGAGTGACTCCAGTTGCGCGGCCGCCGCGGTCGCGTCGCCGGTCGTGGAGACGCCGAGGACGCGGATCGCCAGCGTGCCGTTGCTCTTGGCATCGATATGCAGGTTGCCCCAGGTAGTGGTCGGCGCGCTCTGCACGAACTGCTGCCAGCCGTTGACGACAGCCGCGGCCTGCGCCTCCGGCCAGGTCAGCCGGAAGAAGCCGAGCTTGGTCCCCGGGATGGTGCTGAAGGTGAACGAGGTGACGACCGCGAGGTTCCCGCCGCCGCTCCCCCGGAGCGCGGCGAACAACTCTGGCTCGTTGCCGGCGCTGACGGTGTGAGTCTTGCCGTCGGCGGTGACCACATCCATCGCCACGACCCGGTCACAGGTCAGACCGTAGGTCCGTGTGTGGACTCCCTGGCCGCCGCCGAGGGTCAGCCCCGCGACACCGACCGTCGGGCAGGTACCGGTCGGCAGCGACTGTCCGTAGCGGTCGAGGAAGGCATGGACGTCGTACAGCCGTGCGCCCGCGCCGACGGTGAGGGTGTTGTTCGCGTACTTCATCGACTTCAGTCCGCCGACGTCGAGCTGGAGGCCGTGCGCGATCGTCGAGGCGCCGACGTACGAGTGGCCACCGCTCTTCGGGACCAGGACGAGGTTGCTTTCACGGGCGAACGTGATCGCCTGCTGGACATCGGACGCGGTCGCCGCCTTCACCACGGCGGCCGGGCGGACGCTGTCCCAGCGTGGGTTGAACAGCTGGTGCGCGGCGGCGTACCCGGAGGTCGACGGCAGGTACAGGTCGCCGTCGAGCGAGCTGCTCAACGCCTTCCAGTTCGGCGCGTTCGAGGTTTGGCTGGGCGCGCTGGTCGTCGGCGTACCAGGGGTTTCGTCGGATGTGCTCGGGGACGGCGTGGGACTGCCGGTGTCCGGCGTGTCGGCGCAGCCGGCCAGCGTGGCAACGGCCGCGACGGCGCCGACCCTCAGCACAGTACGGCGATCAAGCAGGCTCACGTTCCCCCAGCTCCTCCTGCGCGGCAGCCCTCATGGCCGCCAGAGGAGCCGGCGACCTACCCGTCATCATCTCGACCTGAAGGGTCGCCTGATGCACGAGCAGGTCAAGTCCGTTCAACAACTCGGTACCGACACGATGCGCCGCGATCGCGAGCTTGGTCGGCCAGGGGTGGTACGCCACGTCGAACACCACCGGCGCGACGCCGGCGAAGTGCTCGGCCCACGGGTCCACCGCGCCGCCGGGCAGCGTCGACACGCACAGGTCGAAACCACCGATCTGGTCGACCTGCGAGAAGTCCGCGACCGACGTCGCGAGCCCGAGCTCGGCCGCCAGATCACGAAGCCGCTCGGCCTTGGCGATGTCCCGGACGACGACCGTCACCTCGCTGACCTGCATGCCGCGCAGCGCGGCCAGCGTTGACGCGGCGGTCGCGCCACCGCCGAGCACGACCGCAGACTCCGCCGCCGTGATGCCTCGCTCGGCGAAGGCGTTCACCAGCCCGGGTACGTCGGTGTTGTGCGCCGAGCGTGATCCGTCCGGCTCGAACAACATCGTGTTGGCCGCGCCGATCAGCTCGGCGACCGGATCGACCGTGCCGACCAGGTCGAGCGCGACCCGTTTCAACGGCATCGTCAGCGACAGCCCGCGGACGTCGTCACCGAGCGACGCGACGAACGCGCGCAACTCGTCCTCCTCGACCTGGAACGCGTCGTACGTCCAGTCCAGCCCGAGCGCGGCGTACGCGGCCCGATGCATCGCCGGCGACAGCGAATGCGCGATCGGCGAACCGAGGACGAAACAGCGGGTCAACTGTCAGCACCGCCCCTTGTGCGCGGCGCACCAGGTCTGGAGCTTGGCAACGTTCTTGTTGTGTTCCTCGAGGGTGCTCGCGAACGCCGTCTCGCCGGTGTCCAGGTCGACCAGCGTGAAGTACAGCCAGGAACCCTGCGCCGGGTTGATCGCGGCCCGCAACTGCTCGCGGGTCGGCGAGTTGATCGGCGTCGGCGGCAGGTCCTTGTGCACGTAGGTGTTGTACGGCGAGGGGTTCTTGCGCTGCTCGGACGTCGTGAACACACCGCCGTCGCGGCCGACCACGTAGTGGATGGTCGAGTCCATCTGCAGCTTCATGCCGCGCGCGAGCCGGTTGTAGATGACCCGCGCGACCTTCGCGTAGTCCTCCTGGCGGTTCGTCTCCGCGCCGATGATGCTGGCCACGATGACGGCCTGGTACGGGTCGAGCTTCTTCCGCTGCGCCGTGTTCACCAGGTCCATCGAGCCCGCGGTCTTCGCATACTGCGCGGTCATCAGCTTGATCATGGTGTACGCGTTCGCGTTCTTCGGGACGTCGTACGTGCCCGGGAACAGGAAACCTTCCGGGTTGCCCTTCGCGTACGCCGGCAGGCCGAGGGCCTTCCCGTTGCCGAGCGCGGTCGCGGCTGCACCGGCCGGCAGCTTGAGCTTCGAGTTCTGCAGGATCATCGCGACCTCGGCCTTGGTCCGGCCGGGCGGGATGCTGATCCGGGCCACCTTGACCGACTCGGCCGTGTTCAGCATCAACTCGAGGGCGGCCTTCGCGGACATGTGCTTGCGCAGCGTGTACGTGGCCGCCTGGATCTGCAGGGAGCGGGGATCGTCGCGCGCCACCCGCTCGAAGGCGCGGGCGCTCTTGACGACCTCCTTCTTCTCCAGGGTGTCCGCGATCGACGCGGTCGCTTGGCCCTTGGTGATCTCGACGACCACCGTGCCGGTGCCGGCGCCCTCGTAGTCGGGCGCGGAGAACAGACCCTCGAGCGCGTCCTTGCCCTTGCCGAAGCCGACCACAGCCCCGGCCACCAGGGCACCGACGACGAGCAGCGAGATCAGACCGGCGAAGCAGCCGAAGGCGCGCCGACCGCGGGCCTTGCGCCGGTTCGCGCGGCGATCGACCCGGGACTCCGGCCGCAGGCCGAGGCCGGCGCCGAGGTCGTCCTCGTCGGTGTGCTCGTCGAGTGATGGTCCGTTCACAGGGGCCTCCCGGGTGGGTTGCCGGTCTCGCGCTCGAGGTCGAGCGCGTGCTGGAGAATGACGACCGCCGCGGCCTGGTCGACCACGGCGCGCCGCTTGGAGCCCTTCTTTCCCCGTTCCCGCAACATCCGTTCGGCGGTGACCGTGGTGAACCGCTCGTCCACCAGCCGCACCGTCGCTCCCGTGTTCGTCACGCTGATCTTGTCCCGTACCTGCTCGGCCGTCTGCCGGATCTTCACCGCGGCCGGTCCCTCGCCCCCGGACAGGGAGCGCGGCAGACCGATCACGATCTCGAACGCCTCCAGTTCGGCGGCGAGTGCCGCGATCCTATCCAGATCGCCCGGGCCACGCCGGACGGTCTCCACAGGCGTGGCCAGGATTCCGTGCGGGTCACTGCTGGCGACGCCGATCCGGGCATCGCCGATGTCGAGTGCGATCCGCACGCCACGTCTCATCGGCCTGCGTCTCTCAGCCGGTCACCTGGTGACCGATGGCATGCTCGACGGCACTCAGCGCGGCGTCCGCGCCGCTCGGGTCGGTCCCGCCGCCCTGCGCGACATCGTCCTTGCCGCCGCCCCGGCCGCCGAGCTTCTCGGCCGCGATCCGGACCAGGTCACCGGCCTTCAGCCGCCACTCGCGCGCGGTGTCGTTGAGCGCGACCACCACGCCCGGCTTGCCGTCGTTCACGCTCAGTACGGCGACCACGGCCGGCTTGTCGTTCGGCATCCGGCCACGGACGTCCAGCGCCAGCTTGCGCAGGTCGCCGCCGTTCACGCCGTCGGGTGCCCGGTGGCCGACGTACTGGACGCCGAAGACGTCCTTCGGCTCCTTGGCCAGCTCCGCCGCGGCCTGCAGCACCTGGGCGGCGCGCATCCGCTCGAGCTCCTTCTCGGCCGCCCGCAGCCGCTCGGCCAGGTCGGCGACCTTGGCGGGCAGCTCCTCCGGGCGGGCCTTCAGGTTCTCGCTGAGCAGCCGGACCAGCGCCCGCTCACGGCCCAGGTAGTGCAGCGCGTCCATCCCGACGAACGCCTCGAGCCGGCGCACACCGGCACCGACCGACGACTCGCTGGTGATGGTCAGCGCACCGATCTGCGACGAGTGCTTCACGTGCGTACCACCGCAGAGTTCGCGCGACCACGGTCCGCCGATCTCCACGACCCGGACCTGCTCGTCGTACGTCTCCCCGAACAGCGCCAGCGCGCCCCACTCACGGGCCTCCGGCAAGGTCATGTACTGCGCCGACACCGGCAGGTCCTGCCGTACGGCGAGGTTCGCGACCTCCTCGATCTCCGAACGCGTCGCCGGATCGAGCGCCGAGGACCAGGCGAAGTCGAGCCGCAGGTAGCCGGGCTTGTTGTACGAGCCGCTCTGCAGCGCGTTCGGGCCGAGCACCTGCCGGAGTGCGGCGTGCACGACGTGCGTCCCGGAGTGGGCCTGACAGGCCTGCACCCGCCACTCGTGGTCGACCGCGGCCTGGACGTTCTCGCCCGGGCGCAGCACGCCCTCGAGGATCTCGACCTTGTGCACGATCAGGCCCTTGACCGGCCGCTGCACGTCGAGCACCTTGAGCTTCAGCCCGTCACCGGTGATCAGGCCCTCGTCGGCGATCTGACCGCCGGACTCGGCGTAGAACGGCGTCTTCTCCAGCACGACCTCGACGGTCTCGCCCTGCTCGGCGAAGTCCGCCACCGCGCCCTCGCGCAGCAGCCCGCGGACCTCGGAGTCGGAGACCAGTTCCTGGTAGCCGGTGAACTCGGTGACGCCCTTCTCCCGCAGCTGCCGGTAGCCCGACGTGTCGGCGTGACCGGCCTTCTTCGCGCGCGCGTCGGCCTTGGCCCGCTCGCGCTGCTCCTTCATCAGGGCGCGGAAGCCTTCGGTGTCGACGTTCAGACCCTGCTCGGCGGCCATCTCGATGGTCAGGTCGATCGGGAAGCCGTACGTGTCGTGCAGCTGGAACGCCTTGCGGCCCTCGAGCTGGTGCGCGCCGCTGGCCTTGGTCTCCTTGACCGCGACGTCGAAGATCGTCGTACCGGCGGTGAGGGTACGGCGGAACGCCTCCTCCTCGGCGTACGCGACCTGGCTGATCCGGCCGAAGTCGGTGACCAGCTCGGGGTACGACCGCTGCATCTGCTCCAGGCTGACCGGGAGCAGCTCGACCAGGCTCGGGTCCTCGTAGCCGAGCAGCCGCATCGAGCGGATCGCCCGGCGGAGCAGGCGGCGCAGCACATACCCGCCCTGCTCGTTGCCCGGCGTCACACCGTCGCCGATCAGCATCAGCGCGCTGCGCACGTGATCGGCGACCACGCGGAAGCGGACGTCGTCCTCGTGGTCGGCGCCGTACTTGCGGCCGGTGAGCTCGGTGGCCTTCTCGATCACCGGGTAGATCTCGTCGATCTCGTACATGTTGTCGACGCCCTGCAGCAGGTAGGCCACCCGCTCCAGGCCCATGCCGGTGTCGATGTTCTTCTTCGGCAGCTCGCCGAGGATCGGGTAGCCCTCCTTGCCGCCGCCCTCACCGCGGATGTTCTGCATGAACACCAGGTTCCAGAACTCCAGGTAGCGGTCGCCCGCCTCCCAGTCCCGGTCCGCGCCGAACTCGGGACCGCGGTCGATCAGGATCTCCGAACACGGGCCGCACGGCCCCGGGATCCCCATCGACCAGAAGTTGTCCTTCATCCCGAGCCGCACGATCCGGTCGTCGGGCAGCCCCGCGATCCGCTTCCAGAGCGCGATCGCCTCGTCGTCCTCGTAGTACACCGAGGCGTACAGCACCGACTCGTCGAAGCCGTAGCCGCCTTCGTTCTGCGGCTTGGTCACCAGCTCCCAGGCGTACTCGATGGCCTTCTCCTTGAAGTAGTCCCCGAAGGAGAAGTTGCCGTTCATCTGGAAGAACGTGCCGTGCCGGGTGGTCTTGCCGACCTCGTCGATGTCCAGCGTCCGCACGCACTTCTGCACGCTCGTCGCCCGCGGGTACGGCGGGGTCTGCTGGCCGACGAAGTACGGGACGAACTGGGCCATGCCGGCGACGTTGAACAGCAGGTTCGGGTCCGGCGAAGGCAGCGGCGCACTCGGCACCACGGTGTGGCCGCGGTCCTCGAAGAACTGCAGGAACCGCCGCCTGATCTCACTGGTTTCCATGGGTGTTACCGGTAGTCCTCACGATGGTTGGTGTTCTCGATACCCAGCGCGTCCCGCAACTCGCTCTCCCGCTCGGCCATGCCCTCACGGACCTGGTCGCCGAAGTGCCGGACCGCGGCGGCCAGCTTGGCCGCGGACTCCTGGACACTGTCCGGAGCGAGCACCTGCGCCCGTTTCTTCAGCCGGGTCACGGCGTAGACGCCGACGGCGATCCCGACGATCAGCCAGAAGATCCGCTTCACCGCTTCCGCGCCTTCCGCTCGGCCTTCATCTCGTCCTTGACGCGCTTGGCCACGTCCTTGCGCTGCTGCTCACCGAGCGCCCGGCGGACGCCGTACGTGAACGCGGCCGCCTTCACCAGCGGACCGCCGGCGGTGGCCGAGAACAGCGACATCAGAGCGGCCGCGTTGGTGGTCACGGTGGTCGCGTTGTCGGTGATCGTGTCCACCTTCGCCAACTGGGCGTTGGTGGTCGCCACCGTGGTGGTCACCTCGCCGAGCAGCGGGACGCTGGAGTCGGAGACGCCCTTCACCATGATCCGGGTCTCGTCGAACACCTTGCCGAGCTTCAGGATCGGATAGGCCAGCAGGCCCACCAGGATGAGCAGCGCGCAGGCGGCTATCAACCCCGCGACTTCACCGACGCTCATGGAAACGATCCACCTTCCGTAGCGACCTCAGTGCGACCAGCCGCGAACCCGTCGCGACTCTGTGCAACTCCGTGGACCGCCCGACCTTATCGCGCGACCCCAACACACTCCGCTCCAGGACACCATCCCGCACATCACAGTCCCCCACCAAACGCATCCCCGGCGTTTCCCGAGGTCAGCAGTGGGGTCAGATCCGTTGTACCCGATGGGGGTAACTCCCGCGCCGGGATGAGTTGCTGCTGGTGCCAGGTGGTCAGGAGTTGCCGCGCTCGCAGGCCACGCCGTCGCCGTTGCGGTCGAGTTCGGGGGTGTAGCCGGGGTCGCCGCGGTAAAGCGGAGCCTTGCCCGCGGCGCGCACCTCGGCGCAGTCCTTGTAGACCACGGCCGGCGTACTGCTCGGGGTGGCCGGCGGGGTGCTCGTCGGCGGCGGTGTCGTGCTCGGTGTGCTACTCGGTGTGCTACTCGGGGTGTTACTTGGGGTGTTACTTGGGGTGTTACTTGGGATGGTGCTCGGGGTGGTGCTGGTCGGGGGCGTCGTATTCGGGGTGGTCGACGTTCCCGTCGTCGGAGGTGGTGTTGTCGTCGTCGGGGTGGAGGTGGACGGCGGAGTACTGGTGGACGGCGTACCTGTGGACGGCACGGTTGTGGACGGCGTACCGGTGGTCGGGTCGTCTGTCGGTGTGCCGGTCTTCGGGTTTGTGGTGGCGGGGTCACCCGGCGTGGTCGAGTCGTCCGGCGTCGTCGTACCGCCGGGCGTCAGCCAGCCATCGGAGTCGGACGAGCTGGTCGCGGACCCCGGCCAGGTCGTCGTCTGCTTCCACGCCGTGCTCCACGGCGTACTCGGCTGCAACGGCCGGCCCACCGGCAACGACGGCCGCGTGGTCGACCGCGACGGACCTTCCGCCCGCCCGACCGGGCTCGACGGCTCACCGCCGCCCACCGGCTCCGATTCCGACGCCTGCCGCGATCCGCTCGGAACGAACAGCCACGCGCCGGCCACCGCGAGCACGATCGCCGCGAGTACGCCGAGCTTCACAACCGGTACGCGCCGCCGACTGTGCCGTGCTCCGAATGTTCGTGCATGTCGACCTAGACGGAACTGCCTCACAAGAAAACCCTTCACCCCCAGGCCGAGAGGCAGCCTACCCAACCTGCCGCGCCGATCGAAGTTCACCCCGGGCGGCTCCCACGATGCGAGAAGTTACTTCCGGTCGCGGAGGATCTTGCGGATCGCGGCGACACGATCGGCGTACGCCGCTTCGCCGCCGCGCCGCGTGGGCTGGTAGTAATCGGTGCCGTCGATCACGTCCGGTGCGTACTGCTGGGGTACGACGCCACGCGGGTCGTCGTGTGAGTACTGGTACGACGTACCGTGACCGAGCTTCTTCGCGCCGGCGTAGTGCGCGTCGCGCAGATGCGGCGGGACCGGACCGACCTTGCCGGCTTTCACGTCCGCGATCGCCGCGTCGACGGCCATGATCACCGCGTTCGACTTCGGCGCCAGCGCGAGCGCGACGACTGCCTGCGCGAGGTTGATCCGCGCCTCCGGCATGCCGATCAGCTGCACCGCCTCAGCCGCCGCGACCGCGACCCCGAGCGCGGTCGGGTCGCCCATCCCGATGTCCTCACTCGCTGAAATCACCAGCCGTCGCGCGATGAACCGCGGATCCTCGCCTGCCTCGATCATCCGCGCCAGGTAATGCATCGCAGCGTCGACGTCCGACCCGCGGATCGACTTGATCAGCGCCGACGCCACGTCGTAGTGCTGGTCGCCGGCCCGGTCGTACCGCACCGCGGCCCGATCGACCGCCGTCTCCAAGGTGACGAGATCGATCATGGCACGGTCGCTCGGCCTGGCGGTTTCGGTTTCGGTTTCGCTTTCGGGTTTGGCTTCGGTCGGCTCGGGGCGCTGGGCGGCGGCGTACTTCAGTGCCTGCTCGTGCTTGGCGCGGGCGCCACCGGCCGCGGCTTCCAGGTAGGTGAGCGCCCGGCGCGCGTCGCCGCCGGCCATCCGCAGCAGGTGATCGCGGGCGTCGTCGGCGAGCTCGAACTCGTCGTTCAGCCCGCGTTCGTCGACCAGCGCACGATCGAGCAGCAGGGAGATGTCGTCGTCGGTGAGCGACTCCAGCGTGAGCAGCAGACTGCGCGACAGCAGCGGCGAGATGACGCTGAAGAACGGGTTCTCGGTGGTGGCGGCGACCAGGGTGACCCAACGGTTCTCCACGCCGGGCAGCAGCGCATCCTGCTGAGCCTTCGTGAACCGGTGCACCTCGTCGATGAACAGCACGGTCTCCACCGAACCGGTCGCCCGCGCCAGATCCCGCCGCGCGGCGTCGATCACCTGCCGTACGTCCTTCACACCGGCCGTGACCGCGGACAACTCCACGAACTTCCGGTTGGTCTGATGCGACACCACTGCCGCGATCGTGGTCTTCCCGGTCCCCGGCGGCCCCCACAGCAGCAGCGACATCGGCTGATCGCCCTCGACGAGCCGCCGCAACGGCGAACCGGGCGCGAGCAGATGCTGCTGGCCGACCAGTTCGTCCAGACTCCGCGGCCGCATCCGCACCGCCAACGGAGCCGCCGTGTGGTCCACGTCCGCCAGCGACCCACCACCCCGAGCCGGCGCAGGCGCACCCGGAAGTTCGAACAACCCATCACTCACCCGAGCAGCCTAACCACCCCCACCGACAGCCCCGGCCCCGGCGGGGCGTAGGCGGCGGGCGAAGACCTGGTGCCAGGTGCCACTGCGGTGAAGAAGGACGAGGGTGACTGGCTGGAGGGCGACGATCGTGGCGATGGTGATGATGGGGTCGGTGGCGGGGACGACGGAGATCGGGAGGGTGTACGCGATGACGACGCGCGCGATCGCGTCGATGATGCACGCGATCCCCCACCAGACCGTGATCCACTTCCACGCCTCGCGGAACCGGGCATTGGTCTCCCACAGCCAGTCCATGATCGCCGCGCGCGGAGCGAACAGCGCGCGCGTCACGACGTACGTCAGCGGCTGCGGATGCCGCAACGACCACAACGTGATGAGCGCGAACGGCAGGCTGACCCACGCGTTGCGGACCAACAGCACCCGCGCGTCCCCGCCGATCAGGGCGACGACCGTACTCGCCACCATGCTGACCACGACGGCCATGCCGACCAGATCGGTACGGCGGTTGCGCACCAGCGACACCGCCGAGCTGACCAGCCCCGGGATCACGCCCACGAGCAGCGAGATCAGGTCAGTCACCCCCAACGCCCGCAACCCGTAGAACAGCCCCAACGGCAACCCGATATCCACAATCAACAACCAAGGACTGCGCCCCAGCGCGGAACTGCGCTGCGTCGTGGACTCGCCATGGGCGGTGAATGCGCGCCGCGTGGTGGACATGGTGGACATGGTGGACATGGTGGACATGGTGGACGCGGTGGACGCGGCGGACGCGGCGGACGCGGCGGACGCGGTGGACGCGGTGGACGCGGCGGACGCGGTGGACGCGGCGGACGCGGTGGACGCGGCGGACATGGTGGAAGGCTCGCCCACCGCAGCGCAGTCGCGCATCGAGCCGACGGCTGCCGCACCCTAGACCAAAGTGGAACCCACCACCGCACCAACAGCGGGTTATATCACCGCCGACGCGCTGTAGAGCCTGTTGCAAATTGGATCTGGGTGTTTCCGTCCGCACCAAAACGCAGTGATTTTTCCAGCGATTGCGGCTGGTTTACTCCACCTGAGC